>JBJXFS010000077.1:0-11967 GCA_046155625.1 Verrucomicrobiales bacterium
CTTCGATGACCGACTGTCCTCCGGCGTCGCGCCGATCTGGGTGGACGAGAAAACCGGACAGAACAGCATCCTCGTCGTGCCCGGAGCGAACCAGGCATTGACTCCCCAGGAGGTGCGGCGGGCCACCACCCCCCTCCAGTCGGCCCAGGTCGTGGTCTGCCAGATGGAGATTCCCATGGAGTGCAACCTCGAGGCGTTCCGCATCGCGAAGGAGTTTCCATCGGTGTTGACCATCTTGAACCCAGCGCCCAGCGGCCCGGTGCCCGATGAATTGCTGCGCCTGACCGACCTGCTCGCGCCTAACGAAAGCGAAGCCGCCGCGATGACCGGAATGTCCGTTTCAAATCTCATGGAAGCGGAGCGAGCGGCCCGTGCGCTGCAGGCCCGCGGCGCCCGCACGGTGCTGATCACGCTCGGCGCCAATGGCGCCTTGGGCGTGACTCAGCACGATGTGATCCACGTCGCCGCGCCGATGGTCAAGGCGGTGGATACCACCGGTGCGGGAGACTGTTTTATTGGCAGCCTCGCGTACTTCATGGCAGCGGGCTTCGGCCTGCGATCCGCCATGGAGAAAGCCTGCGTGATTGCCAGCCGCAGCGTCACCGCGGTGGGCACGCAATCCTCATTTCCCCGCAAGGATGAACTTGATCCGAAGTTGTTCGCCGGCCCTGACCGAGCCAGCCGTTAGGCTTACGGCTTAACCTCTATCGCGTCGGCCAGGGCCTGGTGCATCACGGCGGCATCGGGCAAGATGCCGGTCCAGTACTGCACGCCGAGGACACCTTGATTTACCAGCATGCGATGTCCGTGCCGGCGGGCAGGACGAAATCCGAACTCCAGTGAATCAGTTCGGCCTGGCAGCGGAGTTTGCTGACCAGCGTATCGAGCAACTGGCGTCCGCGCTCCGGGGTGCGGTTGACGCCATTGGTGCCGTTGGGATTGCCCGGCGCTCCGCGCGTTCCGCCGTCGTCGCCGAGGGAACCCGTCGTCCCGAGCAGCCTTGGGAAGCCCTCGCCCTGAGAAATCTGAGTGCCGAAGTAATTAATAGCAGGGAGGGTGGTGAAGCCCGGCCGCACGTTTGAAAAGGTGGCGGCAAACATTCTGCCGGACGGCAATATGGCCTCGCCGTTAGCCGCGGGGATAGAGTTGTTCATCCGCACAAAGACCTCGCTCTACTGCATCGCGCAGTGAGGCCGCTGATGGCAGTGATACCCGGCGGGACCCAGTCCGCATTTCCGGAAGAATTACCTTGTGCCGGCTGGCCGCTTTTAGTACATCGCCGCGAATTCACGTTGTTCCAAACTCCGGCCTCACTCCACCCGATATGAAATCCTCTGCATTCACTTATCCGGCTTCTCTGACCGCTGTCATCGTGACGCTGGCTTTCGCTATCCCAGCGGAGGGAGCCACTGTAATCGGCAACTCCACGAGCGACCGGGGGACTACCGACGGCTTCAGCGGGCAGATTTTCATGCTCAATGCCGGCCTGAATTCGCTGGTGGGTCAAACCGTTTCGTCATGGAGCTTTTTCAATAACCAGAACACCAACGCCGTCACCCCAGTGCTGATTGAAGACATGGGCGGCGGGATTTGGGCGGTGCGCGGCATTGGGGCGACCATCGTGAGCAATGCCTCCGGCATTCAGGGCGGGGCTTTCAATCTCGTCAGTGGCTCCGCCATAATAGGTCTGAATTACTATGTCGGATATTATGACGGCTCGTGGGACGGCTTCTCGGCGACGCCAAACACCGGCGGTGTGGAATGGGACACCGTTGACGACCCGCCCGTCGGCGGCCAAATAGATTCCCTCGGGGCGCTCTGGACCCACGACATTCCTAATGGCGCCAACAATCCGGCGAACATGGGAGTCGGCGCAATCAACAGCCGGGATACCGTGTATGGTGCCGCGGTGGATGGCCGGCACGCTTCGATCAATTTCACCGCCGTGCCCGAGCCTTCTATCACCGCGCTGGCAGGCATCGCTGCATTGGCCCTGCTCCGCCGCCGGCGCTGATCCGCTTGGACCAATCACTGCTCCCGGAGAGAATCACAGTCAGCGGGCGATGCGGTCGGTGAAGCGGTTGTAGACGAAGCCAACGGCGATCAGAACGCCGCCGAGCGCGAGGAAGCTGACGATGTGCCCGGCGGTGGAGAGTTGCCGGACATCCACCAGCAAGATGCGTCCGAGCGCGAGCCCCAGCACCGTGAGGCCGGTCCAGCGCACGGCGCGGTCGCGCAGCAGCAGACCGATTCCGAATCCGATGCAGCCGAGCAGACCCCACACGGCGGTGAGTCCCGCCGGGCCGAGTATTCGCCGCACCCAGCCGGTGATCCCCGCAGCGAAGACGACCGTGGCGGCGGCGCTGAAGGCGTGCCGCACTTCAATGCCCGGGAACCATTCGCGGCGGTGTCGCGCCACGACTTTGACGGTGGCGAGCATGATCGCGGCGGAGAGAAGGATCGCGCCAGTGTGGTATCCGCTGACGCCCACGGCGCAGCCGCAGAGGAACCACAGCGAAGATGAGGCTGCGGCTGGCGCTCTCGGCCCATCGAATCTGTCGTCCGGCAAGAAGCCACGCCGCGCCCTGGAGCGCAAGCAGCACAGGGATGGAGTCGTTGACGGTCGGCGAGAGCAGGCCAGCGAGCCGCACCGCCGTGACGACGCGCCAGACTGCGCCGAGGGTGCAGACGACGGGCTGCCAGCCGTCGGCGAGGGTGTTGCCAGCCCCCTTCTCACCCCCTTCACATGACCCACGCACCCGTCCCCAGCGCCGGCCTCCGGAAGCAAAATCCTATCAGCAACAGACTGCGAAGGGAGTCGATCCCCTGCCAAACGTCGGCAACTTTCGGGACCACCCGGCATCCCGGGAGCAGGGCGTTGAATTCATCGACCATGGCCCGGCTGTCCGGCTCGAAAGGCAGGATGCTCCCAGCAGACCTCGCCTTCTCAATCCATGCGCCGCAAATGCTCCCCTCGGGCGTCGTCTCCCAGCATTCGGACATGATTGACGGATAGTCCGTCCGGCACGCCCTGGCGCCCTTGGTGCGGAGTTGTTGGGCGTACCACCGCTTCTGCGCCAGGTCGAGGTCGGTCCCATGGCGGGCCAGGCTGTCGAAGTATTCCTCAGACTCCGGGTCGATGCGCCCGTGCTCGACGCGATAGTGGCGGGACACCCACCATGGAAAAAACAGCGTGCGCCATGACCTCGGCCCCTTGTCCGCCTCGGGAGTGTCGAACGCCTCCATGGTCAGCATGCCCAATTCACCATCGAGTCCGCCCGACCATGATGTCTCGACGACGCAGACGCCGTCCGAGGCGCGTTCGACGGCCGGCACTGCGCCGGTCAGGATTTCCCGCAAGCGGCGCCGGTCCCCGGCTTGTACCCACCCCCACTCCGAGACGTGCAAAAACTCGCAGGTTGAGCCGCGGAAGCTGAGATCCGCTTCAAATGACGAGGCGGGCGCCGCTGGGTTCTCGACCTCGACGAAGGCAAGTTCCCTCGTTGTTTCCGTGGTCAGCTTGAATGCGTCCCTCATAATCATCTGTTTGATTCCACACCACGGACCGCGAACGGAATGCGCCTCCTCGCCCGGGTTCGCGAATTGACGTCCGCCATGGATGCCGAGGACCTGACCGCGCGCAGCGCCTTTTTGGTCGACTGGCTGCGTGGACTGCGGGGCGGGGCCGCGGCCTGATCGCCGAGGGGAGGGGGCGTCCGGCCGGTGGCGTTTGATGACCGTCGACTCAGCGATACGCGCCTTCGAGGACGCTGGCAGGCGGATGCTCATACTTCCTGAGCCTCCCTACTCCCGGCCAACCAGCCAAAACCCCGCTGCCAGAAAAACATTGGCTCCGGGAGGGCAAATTCGTATTGTCATTCCAATACAAAAATCCACCCCCCATGACCCACACCCCCTTCCCCAGCGCCGGCTCCCGAAAGCAAATTCCTATCAGACATGATGGGCGACCAGACCCCTACCCACCCCACCCCCAATGACCCACGCCCCCTTCACCAGCGCCCGCTCCCGAAAGCAAATTCCTATCAGAACAACTCTCATGCTCGCTGTGGCTGCTTCGTTTGGAGCAGTCTTACTCGCCCTGCCTCGCGCAGGGGCAGCGCCTATTATTTCTGAGTTTATGGCCGAAAATGACGACGGCCTGGCGGATGTGGATGGCGATTTTTCCGACTGGATTGAAATCCACAACCCCGACGCCGCGCCGGTGAATTTGGATGGCTATTACCTGACGGACGAGCCGGAGCAGATGGACCTGTGGCGCATCCCCGCGGTGACGCTGCAGCCGAGCCAGAGCATAGTCATTTTCGCCTCTAACAAAAACCGGACGAATCCCGCGGCGCAGCTCCACACAAATTTCCGACTCAACAACAGCGGTGAATATTTGGCCCTGGTCGCGCCAAATCGGGAGACGATTCTCCAATCCTTCGCGCCATTTTATCCAGAGCAATTCCCCAACACATCCTACGGCCTGCGCGGCTCGACCAATGACAGTGAGCGCGGATACTTCAGCCCCGCGACGCCAGGCGCGACCAACGGCAATGGTTTCGTTTTCCCTCTCCCCTCGGTGCAATTCTCGACCACGAGCAAGATCTTCGTCGATGCCTTCGACCTTACGCTGACGGGGCCCAACGACCCGAACGTGACCATCCGCTATGTGATGGACCGGGATCCGACAACGGGCAATCCAATCACGACGACGGCCGCGCGCGCGGTGCCGACGGCGGCCTCGACCGCCTACACGGCGCCGATTCGCATTTCGAAAACGACGCACGTCCGCGCCCGCCTCGTGCACTCGGACGGCACGCTGGGGCCGGTGACGTCGCATACGTTCATGGAGACCAATCCGATCACACTAGGCTTCACCTCCAACCTCCCCATCATGGTGTTCTACAGCTACGCCGTCGCGCCCCAGTCGGACACGCCCCGTGAGATGTTCTGGATGATCTTCGAGCCGAAACCGGACCCCGCCAATCCAACGGCCCCGCCCCGCGCCGCGCTCAACCGCTTGCCCGACTTCGTCGAGCGTGGAACGGCGGAGATCCGTGGCTCCTCGACTTCAGGGGACCCAAAATTTCAATTCTCCGCCGAGACGAAAGATGAGTTTAACTTTGAAAAGAACACGCGCCCGCTCGGGATGCGCTCCGAGTCAGATTGGGTGATGGCTTCGCCCTACAATTTTGATCGCGCTCTCGTTCGCAATCCGTTCATCTTCGACTTGTCAAACAAGATCAACCGATACGCTCCGCGAAACAAGTTTTGCGAAATCTTCTTCGAGCGCAACTCGGACCGGAAATTGCAGCAAGTGCCCGAAGTGACCGTGGCTTCGAGCGACTACTTTGGCGTCTACAGCCTGACCGAAAAAATCAAGCGCGGCAATAATCGGGTCGACATCGACGCCCTCACCCCTCAGGACAATACGGAGCCGAATGTGACCGGCGGCTATATTTTCAAAGTCGATCGCCTCGATCCTGGCGATAGCGGCTTTTCCGCCGGCGGTCAGAGCCTGGCATATGTCTACCCGCGTGAGCGGGTGACTGCGGCCACGCCTTTGAACCCAGATCCGCCAGCGCCAGCCACGACGCAGCAGAAAGCCTATCTCCGCGACGAAATTAATCGATTCAAAGCCGCCGTGGACCGCAGCACGGCCGGCTTCACCCACCCGACGACGGGAAAGCGCTACGACGAGTACATCGATGTGGAGCAATGGATCGACCATTGGTGGCTGAACAATATCATGATGAACGTGGACGCCCTGCGCCTCTCGGCCTACTACCACAAGCCGCGCGGGGGAAAGATCGCCGCCGGGCCGATTTGGGATTTCGACCGCGCGGCGGGGTCGACTGACGGTCGCGATGTCAGCCCGACGCAGTGGCACGGGGGGGGCGATGCGACCACGTTTTGGACCTTCCCGTGGTGGCAGCAGTGCTTCCGCGACCCCGACTATTATCAACGAAATCTCGACCGCTGGTTCGAGCTGCGGAAGGGCATCTTCGATGTCAGTTTCATGAATTCCTACATCGATGAGATGACCGCCCCCTTGGGCGAGGCCGCGGTGCGCAACTTCAATCGCTGGACCGGGGTGGCTCCGCGCACCAGCAGACTCTCAGGCTCCACCATCACCAACATCCCCGCCAACTCGCCGATGCTCGCAAAGTGGCAGTTCGAGGTGCTTATCTTGAAAGACTGGCTCGCTCGGCGGGCCGCCTGGATCGACTCGCAGTTCCCGGCCCGGCCCGCTTTCAACCAGAATGGCGGCCGAATCCAACCGGGATTTCCGCTCACCATCACCGCCCCCGATCTCCTCCTCCGCTACACGATGACCGGCTCAGATCCACGCGCGCCTGGCGGGGGCATGTCGCCACACGCGTTCGAGGTGCCCGGCGGGTTGGTCATTCATCGCTCGATTCCAGCCGGCGCGACAGCTAAATATGTTGTGCCCGCGGACGACACGCTCGGCACGACCTGGCGTCAGCTTGGTTTCAACGACACCGCGTGGGCCTCCGGGCCGATGGGCCTGGGCTTCGAGGTGCTCAATCCGCAGGGCCTCAAACAAGGCGGGCTCTGGGCGGCGCCCATCCTGACCGACATCCAAACCCAAATGCTCAATGTCAACCCCACGGCCTACGTCCGCGTGCCTTTTCGATTCGAAGGCGATGTCGCTCGCGTCACCCGCGTCGTCTTGCGCGTGAAAGCCGATGACGGCTACGTCGCCTACCTCAACGAAACGGAAATTAAGGCGACCCGCAAGCCGGCGACCCTCACGTGGAACTCAGCCAGCGCCAGCGCGCCGAACACTGACAACGTCAATCCTGAAATCACGAACGCCACCACGCTGGCCAAGCCCGTGCTGCGCAATGGGGACAACGTTCTCGCCGTGCAGATGCTCAACGGAAGCATCGCCAATAACGACGCCCTACTCTCCGTGGAGTTGGACATTCTCGAAACCACGCCAACGGGGAGCATCTCGCTTAACGAAACGACGCTGGTTACCGCCCGCGGATTCAACCCCATCGCCGCGCCAATCACCACTCCGACAACGGCGGCGAACCCCTACCCCAGCCCCTGGAGCGCGCCGGTGAAAGCGCTCTTCCTCGTCGGTGAGGACCGCGCCGCGACAAGCAACCTCGTTATTTCGGAAATCATGTACCACCCGCCGGACGCCACGCCGGCGGAGCAGGAAGCGGGCTTCACCAACCAGGATTCCTTCGAGTTCATCGAGCTGATGAACATCAGCCCGACTGAAACGGTCAACCTCTACGACGCGAGCTTCGTCAGCGGCGTCGACCACCCGTTGAACAAAGGCGGCAAGATTCTCCGCCTCCTCCCCGGCCAGCGCGGCGTCTTGGTCGCCAATCGCGAGGCGTTCCTGCTCCGCTACGGCTCGGGCGCGTTGATTCTCGATGAATATGACGAGGACCAATTCGACAACGGTGGGGAGCGCGTGCGCCTGAACACCTTCGACGGCTCCGCGATTCGCGACTTCACCTTCGATGACGCCGCGCCCTGGCCCGAGGCGGCGGATGGCGACGGGCCAAGCCTCGTCCTGCTCACCCCCCTCACCAGCCCAGACCACGATGTCCCCGCCAATTGGTCGGACAGCAATTTCGTCGGTGGCACGCCCGGCACGGGCGACCTCAGCTTCGCCGCCTGGCGTTTGCTCAAAGGCGTGAACGGCGGCAGGGACGACGACGACGACGGCGATGGAGAAACCAATTTCCAAGAGTACGCCGCCGGCACCGACCCGAAGAGCGCCGCATCCGTCGCCAGCGACAGCGGCTATGGCGTGGCTCTGGAAGGAGGCCGCGTCACCATCCGCGTCCCCGTCAACCGCGATGCTGGTGACGTGAAGCACACCGTGCAACTTTCCACCGACCTCGTCAGTTGGGCTCCGGCCAGCAGCATTGAGTTCTTGCGTGAGGAGCGGCAAGGCGGCCGAACGCTCGCCGTTTATCGCGTCGCCACCAACGCCGGGCCAGTCGGTTATCTGCGGGCTAGATATTTCACACGATAATGTGAAGCAGCGGTCCACTCACGCCTCGTCCTGCACGACCTCCCGCGGAGCGTCGGGCAGGGCTTGCAGAAAAACGCGGCCGTATTATTTGGGGAGGACGCGGAGGTCGAGGATGACGGCGATGCCGCGGTCCTTTTTGGTGCGGATGAGGTGACCCAAGCCTTGGCGCAGCTTGAGCACGGCTTCGGGAACGCTGTATTCCATGAAGGGCTGGCCGCCGCGCTCCTCAATAACCTCAAGGTGCGCTGCCGTCAGCGGATGGTCGGGCACGGCGAAGGGCAGGCGCGGCGTGGAGGCCTATGTTTTCTTCGCCCGCGCGCGCAGGGGGGCGCATCTTCTCTGCTTGCCTGACGTGATAGACAGACCCCTACCCACCCCACCCCCCATGACCCGCGCCCCCTTCCTCAGCGCCGGCTCCCGAAAGCAAATTCCAGTTTAATGCATTACTCACACGATTCGAACCTCCGGTATCGGAATAATAGATTTTCCGCCAACGTTCCGATACGATTGTTGTTGTCCGAGAATTTCCACTGCAAAATTTTCTTAGCGCAGGGCAATGGGTCAAACATTGATGTGCGGCCGATTTATCCAGATATCGGGTACCAATATCACGGATCAGGCCTTTTACGGCGCCGAGGGCCGCGTCACCAACGGCGTGGACCGGCTTGGAAGCGGAACCCGCACCGGTCGGTTACGACGCCATCGGCTGCGTCTCGGCGTCAAAATTACCAAAACCACGCCTCCTCAACCTTGAAAATGGACTTGCGCCCGGCGAGTCTGCGGATCAACGTTTTGAAACTCCGGGTTGAAAAGAGGGCAAAGCCTTGGCGGCGGCCGGTTTTCCGTCTTTATCGCACACCCATCAGCCGGAACGAAAGGAGCATTTAAAATGGCGATCGATTTTGTTACTTCGAGCCCGTGGACACGCAAGCACGACGATCCGCGTTTTAATTTGATTCCGAAGGCGGCCAAGATCGCTTTTCCGAAATCGCTTTCCGAGTTGATCGAGCTTTGCCGCACGCGCCCTGTGACACAGCGCTTTAAGGCCGCTGGAAGTCACTGGGCGCTCTCGCAAGCGGCGATCAGCGACCATACCTTTATCGAGACACATGACCCACGCGACATCCACCAAGTGATGGGCAAGACCCTGCACGAGGTGATTCCGGGATGCATGACTGACGCGTACCTTAACGGCATGGCAACCGTCAGAGGTGCGCCGACCCATTCTTTTGTTCATGTCGAGGCAGGCAAGCGAATCTACCAGTTGTATTCCGAACTCGATACGCCGGACGACCTCTCCGACCCAAAAACGCTCGCGAGCATCCTGAGTAAGCGCTTTGACAATTCCTCTTATGCCCGCTCTTGGGCGTTTGCCACGTTGGGCGGCGCGGGCGGGCAAACAGTGGTCGGCGCTATCAACACCGGTACCCACGGCGGGGACTTTACTTTGCCCCCGATCGCCGACTCGGTTGTCGCATTACACCTGGTCGCCGATGGCGGCAGACACTACTGGATCGAACCCTCGCCGCCTCACACGTTCATTGCAACGCCGATGTTGGACGACAAAAAACTTACCGCGCTTTACGACCAACCCATATTCGGCGGCCCCGGCAACTTCGAGATTATTCGCGAAGACAATGTCTTCAGCGCGGCCCTGGTTTCGGCGGGCCGCTTCGGCATCATCTATTCCGTCGTGTTGCGCGCTGTTGCGCAATATATTTTGCATGAGCGGCGAAGGCTGCACGTCTGGCAAGACATCAAACATCAGATCAAAGATCTGAATGGACCGCTTTACACTGAGCCTGCGGTTCCGGCCGCGGTTTGCCGCTTCCTGCAAGTCGCTATCTCACTTACGCCGCACTTCAATTTTCAGAGAAATCTTGTGGGCATCACCAAACGCTGGGAGGTCCCTTGGCTCAACGCCGCTCCGGGCCGCAAAGAGCGCGTAGGATCCATTCTGAGCGCGTTCGATTCGCATTTGCAAAGCCCCCTGTTCGAGCACGCCGGCCGCACCCACGGATTTAGCCCTGATCCGGACAAGCCACACCAAGCCGCGGAACCTTCGTTGCTCGAAAGAGCCTGCGCCGATACCAGCTTTCTGCAAGGCGTTCTGACTGCGGTCATCGAAGAGATCGAGGCATTTGTCGCGAGTAACGGCGTCGCAATAGGCATCGGGATCGGGACTGTGGCGGCAGTCGGCGGCGCCGGATTGGTTGCTCTGATCCCGTGGTTGGCGCTCATTTTGCTGATACTCAAAAAGATCCTTGATGAGATGGATGGGGACGATCGTTTTGGTGAGTTCATGGAGAGCGTGAAGAATGAGTTGCTCGATCCTAACGAGCCTAATCCCTTGAAGCGGGCGGCGGGTTTATTTGCGTGGCAGCTCCTCGTTTACAAGGCGTTCGAATCGCAGCAGTCGGACCAAGACTTCGACGCCATCAGTTACGCCATGATGGACCGAAAGGATTATCTTAACGTTAGTTGTGAGGTCAACGTCGATTCGGTTGAGGTTTTTTTCGATGCCGTCGACGATCGCTTGATCGCTTTCGTCGACGCTTTGATCGCCTACGAGATCATGCAAGAATTCAAGGGGCTGGCCTTCGCGGGCTATGCGTCGCTGCGCTTCATGCAGCCCTCGCGGGCGCTGATCGGCATGCAGAAGCACAATGTAACCTGTGCGGTCGAGGTGGCGTGCCTGAGAGATGTGAGCGGCAGCCAGCAACTCGTCGACTATGCGGTCACGCTGGCGCGCAATCCCAACTTCAACGGCGTGCTACACTGGGGCCAGCGCAACGATTACAACATGGCCGATGTCGAGCATCGATACGGCGATAGCGTCGGCGGCCCGGGCGGCGATTTGGGCAAATGGCGGCAGGCGTTGAGCCGGATCACGGCCAATGGCCGTCTCGATGGCTTCAGCAGCGATTTCACCCGACGTACCGGCTTGGAAGTTGTACGTCCCCGAATTGCCCAGTTCGCGATCGATCGGCACGCGGTATCGATAGGCCAGTCGGTCACTGTCCATTGGAACTGTCTCGACAATCCCCCGCAATGCCGTGTCAGTATTCTGTTAACCCGCCCCACTTCGGGTTCCACCGTAATCAATACTGTGCCGCTCGCCGGACAGTATCAGCTGCAACTGACCGAGGCTGGAACACACATCGTCAACTTCCACCTCATCTTCACGCTCAATGGCGTGCTGCGTCAGGACAGCCGAACCGCTTTCATCTCAGTGTCTTAGTGAATTAAAAAGAAAGGAGTGCTAATCAATGGTAACGACATTTTATGGACCGTGGTACGTTTCGCTGGGCAAGGTAAATTCGCATTTCAGTCAGCGCTTTCTCATCTCTGGATCGGCCAATGCGGACGGCGTCTATCCCGTGGCTTTCGGAACCCCGCTCGTTCTATTGGTTCAAGGAGCCAAGTGGCAGATTGAAATGCAGTACTTCCCGTTCGACGAAGAATCGACGTGGCAGAAAAGCGAGGTGCGCGAATCGAGGAAGTTTCTGCCCGGCGAAGGCCTGATTGTGCAACTGGACGGCGCTTCCAGGCCGCCAGTATTGATCAACGCAAAATTTGAAAACCTCGCCCTGACTTGCACCTCGATCGATCCTGAAATCAATCCGATTCCCACCGCGAATCCTTATGATTTTACAATCCCGGAACGCGACTATTTAGACGATAAACAATGTCGCGGTGGCATTCCCTAATTTGTCAAATAGACTCCGAGGTGATGCAACAGACGACACTCACTCAAGGTGGCGTGGGTCAGGGCCAGTGGCAGATGGACTTGCGTGTCCAGTGCGCGCATCCCATGGGCTTAACACCCTGAATCTGATCGGCACGTAACTGAATCGCAGTTTATACTTCTCTGCACCATATTTTCGGATTTTGTAAATATAGCTGGATATCTTACGAGTCATATATAACATGCAAGA
>JBJXFS010000101.1:0-20250 GCA_046155625.1 Verrucomicrobiales bacterium
GATGAACGTGCGCTGGTGGCTGAGGCTATTCTCGAAAAGCACCAACGCTGAAGCTCATGGATCGTATTCTGCTGGACACCAATGTCGTACTAGACGTGCTGGCGGCCCGCGTGCCGTTTCTCGACGATTCTCGGTCGGTTTGGGAACTATGTGAAGGTGGTGTCGTGGATGGATGGATCTCGGCGATCACCTTCAACAATGTGTTTTACGTGCTCCGCAAATTTAGCAACTTGACCTCAGCCCGCCGGCATTTGCGTGACTTGCGGCGGGTGTTTCAAGTGGCCCCCGTAAATGCCGGGCTCATCGACTCGGCACTCGCTTCCTCCCAGTCCGATTTCGAGGACGCGCTCCAATATGGGAACGCCATCTCCATCAAAGCCAAATTCCTGATCACACGAAACACCCGAGATTTTCCCAAAACCGGGCCAGTTTCGATACTCTCGCCACGGGCGTATCTGAAAGCGCGCAGCGTTTGAGAGTCGGTGCGGCGGTCCCTCACCCTGAGGACCGGATGGGAACCACGAAAAACACGAAACACACGAAGAACCAAGGCGTTGGCCAACAATTGCCGTCCACCTGATGGATGACAAAGTCGCTTGTTCTATCTCAATGATTTTTTGTGTGGTTCGTGATTTTCGTGGTTGTAATGTCCCTTTCTAGGCTCACCTGCCCGAGCTGACTTTCAGCACCGTGACCATCCATCGTCCGTGTTCCGGATGCCCCAGCGGGGCGGGGGAGGGGTCGATGGCGAGGATCTGGGGGTGGCCGTGGGTGAAGTCGAATTCTCCAGCGACGGTGATGAGGTGGATCGTCGGAGCGGGCACCACCTTGCGTTTGCTGTCGAGGGCGACTTGCATTTCTTCGACGGTCCGAAGGGTCGGGTTCGCGATGTGGTGGTGGAATTCGAGGTTTATCGTTCCGCTCTCGCTTCGATCACCTGAGATTACTTCCGCTCTCAAACTCGTGCCGGATTGGATCATTTCCCATGAGATTGGAACAATAGCTTCAGGATCGCTCTTTGCGGCTTCGGCTTCTATAAGCACACCGAGGTTCGTCGTTTCGAATGCGGAGGGCATATGCAAGAAGCGATCTTCAATCGGCTCAAACTCCGTGGGCCAGATGTACTCGGATCGCGCTTCCGATTTCACGCGCTGGCGCGATCGCGTCACGATGCGTTGGTCGAGCACGATCTGGGCTTCTCCCAGGCCGGCCAGGCGGACCAGGCGTTCGTACAGGGCGGCATCGTCGTTGATCGACTGGCTCCAAGCCTCCAATCCAATGGTGAGCTCCGGCACTTGGAAGGCAGTGACTTGCACCGTGACTTCCTGGGCGGTCGTCGGGGTGGCGGTGATGAGGGCGACGAAGACGAGGGCGGAGCGGTGCAGCAGCCTCCCGATTTGAACGAGCGGTGTTCGCAGCGGACGGAGGTGGCTTGTGAGAGCCGGTCCCACAGGGCCTCCGGGTCGTCCTCCGAGAAAGAAAGTGAGGAATAATCCGTCATGGTGGCGGCACGGGTGGCAGTGTGGGCCTCGCGGGTGCGACGCCGCGCTTCGGAACGGACGGCTTTGCGCGCCGTGAAAAAGGCATGTCGATGCAGCCAGCCGCCGAGCGGGGTGGTCCGGGGAATGGACCGCGCTTTGGCGGCCAGATCGGTGAAAACCAGCTGGGCGACGTCCTGAGCCAGCGCATGGTCGCCGTTGGTCACCCGGCGGGCACAGGACCAGACCACGGGCAAGTGACGCTCGACCAACGTGCGGAATGCCGTTTCACGCCGGTCTCGGGCGAAAAGAGCCAGCAATTCGTGATCGGTCTCGGGCATGGTGGTGGATGGCTAAGCTCGGTGGCACAGTGTCCACCAAACAGAACCCGCTCGATCATTATCCGGACAAAAATTCTTGGCGGATTAAGGAAATCGAAGCGGCGACGGACTGGATAGCATTGGGTTGGTGAGTGCCGTTCTCATGATTGCCTTTCTGCCCGGGCTCCGCGAGACTGGAGGTTCATTTTTCATCGCAACCGCGTGGCGAGCCCCGCACGCTCCACAACCTCTTGAAAATTATCATCGACCCGCGGGCGCGGGCTCGTCATGATGCTCGGCGTGATCGAGTGGTGGACGACTCTAAGCCAAGCGAGCCAGTTTTACTGGACAGTGGCGCTCGGCGCCACGGCGCTGCAGTTATTGCTTTTGTTGGGGGTCATGATCGGCGGGGCGCCGGACTTGGACCACGGCGCGGACATGTCGGACTCGCCAGGGGATCTGGCCTCCGGGGTAAAACTCTTGTCGCTGCGGGCGCTGGTGGCATTCGCGCTGGGGTTTGGTTGGGCCGGGGTCCTGACGCTTCGAGAAGGATGGCCGCTGCTGCAGGCGACTTTGGTGGCGATGGCGAGCGGGACCGTCTTCATGGGACTGGTCTTCGGAGCGATGCGGTTGCTTTACTCGATGCGCGACGACGGCACTCTCGATTATCAAAATGCGGTCGGACTGACGGGAAAAGTATATGTGACGATTCCCCCGACTCGCGGCGGCATCGGCCAAGTCGAGATCCTGCTGCAAGGGCGGTTGGTCACCGCCCAGGCCATCACCGACGCCGACCGGGCGCTCCATCAGAACGAATTCATCAAAGTATCCGCGATCGAGGGCATGACGACGCTGGTGGTCGCGCCGGCCCATTAAATCATTCACGATTCCCGTTTCATTTGCCTATGACACTTCCCGCTCCACTCCTCGCGTCCAATTTCAGCCTGATCTGGCCGATCCTCGGTGTCATTGCCGCCGCCACTTTGTTTGGCACCCTGATGTTCATCGCCTCACGGTATCGCCGATGCCCGTCAGACCGCATCCTGGTCGTCTATGGCAAGGTGGGGGGCCAGAAGTCGGCCCGCTGCTATCACGGGGGAGCCTCCTTCGTGTGGCCGGTGATCCAGGACTTTGCCTACCTCAGCCTGACGCCGATTCCGATCGACATCCAGCTGCGCGGCGCGTTGTCGCAGCAGAACATCCGGGTCAACACCCCGAGCACGTTCACCGTGGGTATCAGCACGGAGCCTGGGGTGATGGAAAATGCCGCGGAGCGCTTGCTTGGACTTTCGCTCCCGCAGATCCAGGAACTGGCGAAGGACATCATCTTCGGCCAGATGCGCGTGGTCATCGCCACCATGCCGATCGAGGAGATCAATGCGGATCGCGACAAGTTGATCAGCAAGATTGCCGATGGGGTGGAGGTCGAGCTGCGCAAAGTCGGCCTTCGTCTGATCAACGTCAATGTCCAGGACATCACGGATGAGTCCGGATACATCGACGCGCTCGGACGCGAGGCCGCCGCTCGCGCCATCAACGAGGCCAAGATCAAGGTGAGCCAGCAGGAGCGCGACGGCGACATCGGCGCGGCCGAGGCCGATCGAGAGAAGCGGATCAAGGTGGCCCAGGCCCACTCGATCGCGGTGCAAGGGGAAAACCTGGCCGCGGTGGAAATCGCGAACTCGACGGCCAGCCGGCGCGAGCGGGAAGCGGAGGCATCGCGGCTGGCTACTGCGGCCGAGAAGGTGGCCGAGGCGAAATCACTGGAGGAATCGTACGTGGCGCAGCAACTGGCCGAAGTGCAGCGGGCGAAAAAGGAGGAGGCCACCCAGATGGCCAGCGTCATGGTGCAGGCGGAAATCGAACGGAAGAGGATTCAGGTGATGGCTGAGGCGGAGAAAACGAAGATCCAATTGCAGGCCGAGGCGGAAAAATTACGCATCGAACTGACCGCAAAAGCCGAGGGCGAGAAGCTCAAACTGCTCAAGCAGGGCGAGGCCGACGGCTTGCGCGCCTACATGGAAGCCCAGGCCCAGGGCACGCTGGCGCAACTCACGGCCCGCGCCGATGGCTTTAAACAAATCATCGCCTCCGCCGGTGGCGCAGAACACGCCGCCCGCCTCATGGTCACCGAACAATTGCCAAAACTCGTCGAGGAACAGGTCAAAGCGGTTTCCAACCTCAAGATCGACAAGGTCACAGTCTGGGACAATGGCAAGGGTGCCGACGGAAAAACCAGGACGGCCGACTTCCTCAGCGGCCTGGTCGGCGCGGTGCCGCCGCTGCACGAAATCGCCAAAAATGCCGGCGTCGAGCTTCCCGGCTATCTCGGGTCGATGACCGCGCCACCAGCCTCCCAGACACCACCTCCGGCCACCCCCCCGAAGGCGAAGCCGGAAGCGTCGGAATAGGTTGATTTGCAACCGGAAGCCTTTTGCGAAAAGCATTGAGCCGGAAGGCTCCGCGCCCCGGGTGAACCCGGTACACCAACTGGAAGCTGTTTTGGAACAGGCTCACAGTTTCTATCGCCCTGTTTTTTCCTGAGCTTCCTGAAGTTTTTTGATCTCCGGGATTTCGCCGTCGTCGGTGGCGGGCGCGGGCGCGGGCTCGTCTGGGGAGGCGGGATCGATTTCTTCGGGAGGTGGCTCTGAGGTAGCGGGGTCGGATGTAAGCGGTACGTCAATGGGGACTGGCGGGTCCTCCGTGGGGTCGGCGGGATCGCTGGAAGCGCGTGGCTGGACGAGCGGGCGGTCGCCGCGGCCGGAGTCTTCGACCGCCAAGCGGCCATTGGGAAGGCGGCGCATCCAGACGGTGCGGAGCATGCGGCCTGAGTCGGCGGAGATGTGCACGCTGCCGACGATGGTTTCCTCGCGATCGAGGAGAGTGAGTGTCCAGACGGGTTCGTCGGAGTATTCACGGCAGTGGAGCTTGTAGTTGACGGCGTCGAACCCGATGCCGGCGTCGCGGGCGACCTGTTCTGCCATGGCGAACGCCTGGGTGGAGTCGAGTTTGACGCGGTCGAGCGAGAAGAACCCCTTGGGGAGACGCTCGGGATAAAAGTCGTCATCCAGACCTTCGTCGGTGACGCGGCCGTCCCCGATCCAAAATTCGCGGAGCAGGTCACTGCGACCCGGGGCGCTGGCGGTGACGCGCCACTCCTGCGGCTGTGGATCGCCGGAAGCGCCGGTCATTTCGACGATGTGGCGGACCGACGGGCGACCGAAGCGATCGGCGAGTTGTTGCAGTCCGACGCGCGCGGGCACCTGATCGGTGTCGCGGGCGACGAGGGTGGCGGCGCACGCCCAGGCGAGCGAGGCTCCGAAAAATCGAGTGAGATGAGTCATGGGTGGATCGTCAAACATCGCCCAATTATCCGCCTGGTCTAGGGCAGGGGAAACCGGGTGTTGAAGTCGGCGACCCGACGACGGATGGCGTGGAGGGCGGCCGAGTCCTGGCGTTTTTCCAGCGCCTCGGCGATCCAGGCCGCGATGGCATCCATTTCGGGCTCTTTCATGCCGCGGGTCGTGACGGCGGGGGTGCCGATGCGGATGCCGCTCGGCTTCATTGGCGAGGCGGTGTCGAACGGTATGCTGTTCTTGTTCACCGTGATGCCGGCTTCGTCGAGTGATTCCTGGGCGACCTTGCCATTGAGCCCCTGGGGCCGGAGGTCGACGAGCATGAGGTGGTTGTCGGTGCCGCCGGACATGATGGTGAACCCGCGGGCGACGAGGGAGGCGGCGAGGGAGGCGGCATTCGCGACGACTTGGCGCTGGTACGTTTGGAATTCCGGTTGCAGGGCTTCATGGAAGCAGACGGCTTTGGCGGCGATGACATGCATGAGGGGGCCGCCCTGGATGCCGGGAAAAACCTGGGCGTCGATTTTCTTCGCGAATTCCTCGCGACAGAGGATGATGCCGCCGCGCGGGCCGCGCAGCGACTTGTGGGTCGTGCTGGTCACAAAGTCTGCATGCGGTATGGGCGATGGATGCACCCCGGCCGCGACCAAGCCGGCGATGTGCGCCATGTCGACGAAGAGATACGCGCCCACGGAGCGGGCAATGGCCGCCATGCGTTCGAAGTCGATAAGACGCGGGTAAGCGCTCGCGCCGGCCGTGATCATTTTGGGTCGGCTTTCGGTGGCCAGCTTCTCCAGCTCGTCGTAATCGATCCGCCCGTCGGTCGCGCTCACGCCGTAGGGCACGATGTCGTAGAACTTTCCGGAGAAATTGGCTGGATGCCCGTGGGTGAGGTGGCCGCCGTGGGCGAGGTTCATGCAGAGGAGGCGATCACCGGGTGCGAGGACGGAGAAATAAACCGCGGCATTGGCTTGCGAACCGGAGTGGGGTTGCACGTTGGCGTGGTCGGCGCCGAAAAGCATTTTGACGCGGTCGATGGCCAGATGCTCCGCGACATCGACGTTTTCGCATCCGCCGTACCACCGGCGGCCGGGGTAGCCTTCGGCGTATTTGTTGGTCAAGCACGACCCCTGGGCTTCCATGACTGCCCGCGATGTGAAGTTTTCCGAGGCGATGAGTTCAAGGCTGTCGCGCTGGCGGAGTTTCTCGGCGCGGATGGTGTCGGCGATCGCCCGGTCGGCGAGAACGAGCGGCGCTGGCCCGGCATTCATCTTGTCGACCCGGCGCGCATGGCGACCACCCCCGAAGTCGGTGGTGATGAACACATCAAGGATGGCGCGGGCGGTCTCGACTGGTGTGGTGGCGCCGGAGAGGCAAAGGATGTTGGCGTTGTTGTGTTCCCGGGTGATCTTGGCCGTGGAGATGTCGTGAACGAGCGCGGCTTGGATGCCAGGCGTGCGATTGGCGGTGATGCTCATGCCGATGCCGGTGGTGCATATCAGCACGCCGACGTGGCTGGGATCGGACAGGACGCCGTCGATCACCGCCGGAACAAAGTCCGGATAATCCACGCTGTCCATGCCATGCGTGCCGGCATCATGCACTTTATGGCCGGCGCTCTGGCACGCCTCGACCAGCGCGTCCTTCAACGCCACCCCACCGTGATCGGCCCCGAAAAACAGCGTGCGCGTGGCGGGGTCCGGATTTGGCGCGGACGCCGGAGGGTTGGGCGTGTCGATGGTTGAGGCGGCTAACTGGTTCATGGGTGGAGAAATAGGCGATGGATTGGGTTTGGTCGGAGCTTTAGGCTCAGGCTCAGTCGTGGCGGCGAGCTTGGAACCGGAGGCGCCAGTGGGCGGAGAACGGAACGTCTGGTCGATGAAAGCCGCCAGACTGGGCAGCGCCTTTTTGAGCGCGCCGCGGGTCTCGAGGTACGCCTCGCGCCCCAGGCCGATGGGATCCGGAATGTCGCGTGCCATCAGGCGGGGGTCGGGGCAAAACTCGGTAACGAGATACGTTTTGTCGGCCGCTTCGGGAAAAGATGCCTCCACCATGGCGTGGTGGCCGCTGGTCATGACAAAAATGTGGGTCGCCTCCTCGGCGAGCCGGCGCGTGAGCGGTTGACTGCGAAAATACGAGAGATCGATCTTTTCGTCGCGCAGCACGGAGAGCGTGTGGCCACTGGCTGGTTGTCCGGGCAGCGCGGCGACGCCCGCGGAGGCGACCTCGAAGTCGCCACGGTTTTGGACCATCCGTCGAAACAAGCCTTCAGCCATGGGGCTGCGGCAAACGTTCCCGGTGCAGACAAAGAGGACTTTCTTCTTCAAATTCCGATGAGGGATGAGCCCGGTCCCGGGCCGGTCACCTGCCGGTCCGGCCGTACGGCCGACCAGTCCACCGCATACAAGCCGCCTGTCGGCACTTGGCTAGTCGTTTTTCTCCGCGCGAGGCGGCGGCGGTTTCGGGAGGTACTTCGCGGAGAGGTCGGCCAGCACGTCATCGGGCAGCACTCCGGCGGCATGGAATTGGCGAATCACACCGAAGTTGGCTTGTTCAACGATGTCTTGCTGGAGTGCCCACGGGGTGGCGGGTTGGAGGACAAAATTTCCCGGATGATTGCGCAGCTGGGGGATCATGACGGGGGACAATTGGTAGCCGATGCGCAGCGGTTCTCCAACGAAGTTGCCCTGGGTACAGACGGGGGGCTTGCCATTCAGGATGGCTTCCCGCTGCTCGGGTTCGACGAGCTGACGATGCCTTTGGAGTTCGAAGTAAGCCTGCTGCAAGGCCCGGCGGATCAGGGAGGCTTCCTTCTCGTTGGTATCCAGCTCTTTCACCGCCTCCTCCAGATACCAATCGAGGCTGATTTCCTTATTCCGCCACCAGCCCAGGGTGCGTTCGGCGTCGAGCGACTCGTACAGACGGACCAGCGCCTGCATAAATCCTTTGTGCACCGACGTCGATGGGACGGTCGGAGAGAAATCGCGCCTTTGGAAGCAATCGCGCAAATCCTGAATTCTCACCGAGCGGTCGCGTGATTCGACGTGTTTGACGTACGAAAACCAAGTGATGGCCACGACAATGGCCACAAGCAAAGAACGAAAGAGAAAGGTCACGGAAGCAAACGGGGCGGCGATGAAGTGTTCGGTATCTGAGGAGGTGCCTGACGGGGCAGCCCGATACGGGGGTCAGTCGATGCGGCGCGGGCGCGGCGGGGTTGGATCGAGTTCGTCAGGTGTCTCCTCGCCGTCGCCCTCCTCCGCTTCTTCTTCACCGTTGAGTCCGGGCAGCGAGAGCCGCAACGACGATTTTTTGGCGGGCTTTTTGGCGTCCTCAAGCAGGGCGCGCAACTCCGGGGATTCGTCGGCCTTGGCTTTGGCCACCGCCGCCGCATAGTCGAAGGCGGGATCGCCTGGCTTCATCTTCAGGCGCATTTTGCCGTCCCCGCCGAATATGACTTTCATGAGCTCACTGGAACCGCCGGTCTGGTCGGTCGGACTGATTCCCCGGCGGATGAGAGCTTTCGCTTTGTCATCGTCCTGGAGGATGGCATCGAGCCCCGCGAGGAGTTTTTTGCCGGTGAACTCGAAGGTGGCCGTGCGATCGTCCTTCTTCTCGAACAGTTGAGTGTCGACAATGGTCCCGCCTCCCTGGACGGTCATGCCGATCCGGAAACTCTCCAGGAACGCGTTCATAAAAACCTTCATGGCAGCCCACTGCTGGCGTTCCTCGTCAAGCTTGTCCTGCACTTCCTCATCGCTCAGGGGCGCCGTGGCTGGAAGGGCCTCCTCCGCTTCATCAGGCTTTTCATCCGGGTCGTCTTCCAGGCTGTCCTCCAGGAGCCAATGGCCGTCGGATGTCCGGCTCACGCCCAAATCGTCCTTTTCTCCATCCTCGTCCATAGGGGTGCTGAGCCGCACTTTGGTGACATCCGGAAACAGGCCGGTGACGGAGGCCCGGGTCTTGCCGTCCTTGCCAACGCCGTAACTGACATCGCTCCACGCTTCGATTCCCTCGGCGCGAAGCAGGGTCACCGCGACCTCCCGGGCTTGTTCGCGCGGCTTCAGCTTTTTCTCCGACTCCTTGCCACCAGTGTCGCCCAGCCCGCCCAGTCCTTCGAGGCCGCCCATGGATAGGGCGGCGGTAAGCGTCACTTTGCCCGATCCGTCTGGATTCAGGATCAGGTTTTGGTCGATGTCCAGACATGACGACAAGCCCGCAGCGAGGCCCAGGATCGCGACGGCCCTCAGGCCGCGAACGAATGGGGATGGGGACATGAAACGTGATGAGAATGCTCCGATTCCGCGTTCAGTCAGGCCGCCGCCAGCTCCGGGTGTCATGCCGTGGAAAGGCCGATTACTTCACCGGAGCGGGCTGCGCCGGCTTTCTGGGAGCGGGAGCGGGCGGACGAATCACGGCACCTCCCTTCGGTTTGCCGGCCTCTTCGAGGAGCGCCTTGAGTGCCGGGGATTGGCCGGCCTTGGCCTTCTCCACTTCGGCGTCGAAATCGATGGTCGGCTGTCCCGGAGTCAATTCGATCGAGGGCATGCCCTTGCCATCCGTGAGGGACTCCATGATGGCTTTTTGCATCCGCTTTTGGTCGCGCAACACGGCCATAGGATCACCCCCGGCCAGCGCATCCTCCATAACCTTGGTGTCATTCATCATTGCGTCGATCGCGGCAATCACCTTGGCGCCGCCAAAACTGAGGCTGGCCGTCCGTTCATCCGACTTCACGAATCCCACCGTCTCCTTGATCGTGCCACCCGCCTTGACCGTCGTCGTCAATTTCGCGCCTTCGATCATCGGGGCGACCAGCGATTTGCTCGCCTCCCACTGGGCCTTCGCCTGCTGAATGGCCGCTTTGACCTGGTCGCTCGGCGGTTTGGCGCCCGATCCGGTCGGCGGTTTGGCGTCGCCCTCGGGTAATCCTATCGCCACCGTCCATTTGTCCCCGTCACGTTTGGATAACAGCGTGCCCGCAGAGGCGCCGCCAGCCTGCTCACCCGCGTTCATTTTTAATTTGTTGATGTCTTTGAAAAACGCAGTCGCCTGAATCTTGGTTTTCCCGTCAGCCCCCGTCTCCTGCTTCAGGTCCGCCCAAGTATCGATGCCTTCAGTCCCCCGGAGCAATTGAAGCACCACTTCTTTCCCCATGTCCTGCCCGGCCGCCGCCCCTCCGCCAAAGGCTCCCATCATGGTGGTGTCCACGGTCATGGCCAATTCAAACTTGCCACTGCCGTCAGGGTTCACGTGAAACGTCTGTTCCTGCGTCAGGCAACCGGTCAGCGTGGCGGCCACCGCGGCCAGGGCCAGGGCCACGGAGAGTAAGCGGAATTTCATGGGTATGCGGGGATGGGGATGAGTGCGGTCAAACCTAGGGCGCGGGAGGCTAGCCGCGACCATCATCCCCGGCAATTGAGAATTTATGCCGCTCCAGAATAAGCGGTCCGGCGGCCGGCGGGAGGGGATTTTGGGTTTTGGATTTTGGAAATGGAGGGCGAAACCGAAAACCGAGTATCGCCGATCCAAAATGGGAGGGCGGCGGGGTGGTGGTTCCACCGCGGGCGGCACTTCGTACTTGGCGAACGGTTAATTTCCGATACCGGGCAGGGGGATGATGGAACGATTTTTTGATCAGAACGGCGAGTGGCTCTTGTATATGGGAGTGGCCTCGGCGGTGATGTTCATGGCCTCGCTGATAGTGATTCCGATATTGGTGATCCGGATGCGGGCGGACTATTTCGTGGATCGCGAGAGTCACCAACCGGCGCTGACCGGCCTGCACCCGGCGCTCCGCTGGACGCTTCTGATCGGAAAGAATGTCTTGGGCATCCTCCTGCTGCTCCTGGGGTTGTCGATGCTGATCGGGCCGGGGCAAGGAGTGATCACGGTGCTGCTGTCGCTGTCGTTGCTGAATTTTCCGGGAAAGCGGCGTCTGGAGATCCGGTTGTTGCGGGTACCCGGCATGCTGGCGGGGATCAATCGGTTGAGGCGCCGCGCGGGCCGTGATCCGGTGTTGCTGCCTGACTAACCGGGCCCCAGTATGGCGCTGCGTCTCGAGTTCGCGGTGATCCGAGAGGCTGCCCGATTGTTCCATGCGCCGACTCACCACTGTCCACACCGGATTGCAGAAAATCGATGTCTGGGGGGATGGTGCGCCCAGCGAGGCGCGTCAGGTCGAGTTCCGTGTGGCTGGCGCCGCACATGCATGGTGGCATCGCGATCGGTATCTCACGGGCCTGGCTTGGGACAATATTTGTGCCGCCTGTCTGCTCCGGCCAGCGGGGCCGCCGCATTCGGTCTTGATGCTGGGATTGGCCGGAGGCACCAGCCTGCGGGCGCTGCGTCATCTGGTGCCGAACATTCGTGTCACGGCGGTCGATTATGACCCGGGCATTATTCAACTGGCTCGCCGTTACATGGATCTCGACTCGCTCCGCGCGACAATTCATCCCGGCGACGCGTACGCTTTTGTGCGGACGTACCGGGGTCCGCCGTTCGATGTCGTGGTGGACGACGTGTACCAGGCCCTCGACCATGATGTGGCGCGCCCCGGGGCGTGGTCGGATGACTTATCGCAGTGCTTGCGCCGATTGGTGGCCCCGGGCGGACTTCTCGTTGTCAATTTGGTCACTGGCTTCGGTCACCGCGCGCTCCAGAGCGATTTCCGTCGCATGTTGCGTCGTCAGTGGCCTGAAGTGCGGAGCGTGACGACGCCGCGCGGAATGAACGAAGCCCTCACCGCTGGCGAGCGCGTGCTCGGGGGCCGCGCCCTCGGCCGCTGGCGGAATCATTGGGCTCTGGAGCAGGATCGTGCCCACTGGGATAGACTGCGGGTGCGGCGGCTCTGAGGGAGGGGGTGGATAGGGGCTGAAGGGACGAAAGGGACGCCAGGGACTGAAGGATGCGCAGCGAGTCCCTCCTCCAATCCGCCACTGACCTCCGACCTTCGACCTCCGACCGCCGATTCGCACTGGCGTTTTCACGTCAGTGGTGCTAATCCGGTCGCTGATGTCGGATTCACGGCCAACGCGCAAATCGTACTCTGAAGCCATGAACGAGTGGGCCTCGCGAGAAGGGCGGGCGTCGTTTTCCCAGCGATCCCGCGTTTCCACGCTGGTTCCGGATCCGTTCGCGCATCCTATGGTGAAAGTCCTCGGGTACGTTTGGCGCTTGGGATTGATCGTGCTGGTCGGCATGGCGGCCTATTGGCTGATGTTTCGTTCCCATTTGGGGGGCAAAGAGTTTGCGGCGCGCATGGCCGAGGCGGCGAGAACGTATCTGGGAGCGCAGAGTGCTCAATTGACTCCCTTGGTCTGGAACGGGGACCAGGCGACCGGGCGACAATTCTCAGCCACGGGCGGCCCGGATGCGGCCTACCAGTTGGTGACGGCGGACGACGTTTCGTTTCGTGTTCCATTTACCATGTTTTGGGAGCCGGAGTGGCGGCTGAGCCGCGTAACGGTCCGGGCCCTGCAGGTTGAGTTCCACTCGGACCTTCGGACGGGGGCCACAGCGGCGGCGGAAAACGACAAGATCGAAGCGGTGCTCGATTCCTTTTCGCCGCCGGTGCTGACGGCGCCGGGCGACGCGGTGGAACTCGATGTGTCCGCGCCCGATCCGTCGCTGATCCCGGAGCCGAAAGGGCGTGATGCGCGCGTGCTCGATCTGGATCTGCGGAAGGACGGGCTCGATGTGTCGCCGAGATTCAACAGTGTGCGCATTGCGGGCGTGGATGCCGCGCGATTTGAAGCCGGCTGGGGAGTCGAGGGAAATGGGCGTGGCGAGTTGCGTCTGGCGTCGCTGCAGGCGCGGCTCGGCGCCGATGGCACGTGGGGCATCGAGGTGCCATCGGGCGTCCTGTCGCAGAACTGGCTGCGCGGGATCAAAGTGACCCGATTGCTCGCCAGGCTGCGGGGGAGCGAATTGGCGATCGAGAATACGGCGGTGCAGTTGGGCGAAGCCGCGGCCGTGCTGAGCGGGAAGATTCGCGGTGGCGGCGCACCGGATTTCGACCTGACGCTGCAAGGGGAGAATTTCGCGCTGGAGAGTTTCTGCGGCGAACCCTTTGACCGGTTCATCGATCTCAAGGCCAATGGATCCTTGCGTCTCACCGGCTCGCCCAACCTCGCGACCGGCGTGACCATCGAGGGCACGATGCAGGTTCTGGAAGGGGCGATTCGCGGACTGGCCATCCAGCAGGCGTTGGCCAGCGCCACCACGAGAATTCGCTTCCGTGAATTCGGCATCACCGGCGGTACCATCGCGTTCACCACCAGTGGCGGGCGGTTGCAGGTGACTTCCTTCAATCTGGCGTCGCGAATGGATGTCACGGTGCGCGGGCGGCTCGATTTCGAGCAATCCGCCTTCAAGGGTGAACTCGAAATTGGCGTGGACCCGGCGCTGTTGTTCAAAGTGACCCCCGAGGTGCAGGAGCGGTTTTTTGGCCGCCAGGAGGATGGCAAACGCTGGATGACAGTGCCGCTTGAGGGCGGCTACGAACAGCTGTCGGCCGACTTGGCCCGCGAGTTCACCGAAGCGCATGAGGCCGCCGTCAAGGACGAGCCGTGAGGGCGGTCATCGGCTTGCCAAGGGGATGGGCTTGCGCATGGTCTTGCTTCATGCCTCCATCCCCTGGTGTTGAAACTCGCCTGAATCACCGGCGCGCCGTCCACGTCGGACTTCTGGCCGCAGCCTGTCTTCGATCCATTCCATCGGCGCCCGCCCTCGAGCCGGTGCCGCCCTCGATGTTTCACCTCTCGGATCCGAACTTGGAGGTTACCATTTGGGCGCAGTCCCCCCAATTCTTAAATCCCACCAACATCGACATCGATGCGCGAGGCCGGATTTGGGTGGCTGAAGGTGTGAACTACCGCAAACACCTGAATCGAAAGCCGGAGGGCGATCGCATCATGGTGCTTGAGGATACCGATGGCGATGGGAAGGCCGACAAGTCATGGCCCTTCGTGCAGGATCCCTTCCTCCGCGCGCCCATGGGAGTGGCCGTCATCGGAAACAAAGTGGTGGTTTCCATGGCCCCGGGTCTCGTCGTGTTCACCGATGCGGACGGGGACGCCGTGTTCGACCTTTCCAAGGGCGACACCCAGGATGTCCTGCTCGTCGGCTTCAATGGCCGCAATCACGATCACTCGCTCCACAGCGTGACGGTCGGGCCGGATGGAAAATGGTACTTCTCGGTCGGCAACTGCGGCGCCGTCTTCACCGACAAGGATGGAAAAACCTGGCGCATTGGGGCGGGCTCCCAGGACGTTTCGTGGTGGCCGAAAGATCCCGCGCATCCCGATCGCGATCCCAAGGATTTTGGCGGGCAGAAAAGCGACGACGGGCGGGTCTATGTCGGCGGATTCATCGCGCGCATGAATCCCGACGGCACCGGCGTCGAAATCCTCGCCCACAACCTCCGCAATTCGTACGAGAATTGTGTCACGTCCTTCGGCGACATCTTCGCCAGCGACAACGACGACCAGCCCGCTTGCCGGACGTTCGCCGTAATCGAGGGCGCCAACTACGGCTTTGCCTCCCGCGACGGATGGCGGTCGTGGCAGGCTGATCGCCGGCCCGGCCAGAGCCTCATGACGGCCTCGTGGCGCCAGCACGATCCCGGGGTGGCGCCGGCTGGAGACATCTACGGCGGTGGCGCGCCGACCGGCATCGTCTTCTACGAAAACGGCGCCCTCGGCCCCCACCATGAGGGCACCTTACTGCTCTGCGAATCCGCCCGCAATACCATCTTCGGGTACAAACCGGAGCGCCAGGGCGCCGGCTGGAAGCTCGAACGCTTCGATTTTCTCACTACCAACAAAGACGGCAAAGCCAGCGGCACTGATTACACCGGCGGCGACCGATCGGCCCGCGCCGAGGACGTGAAAACCCTCTTCCGGCCATCCGACATCGCCGTCGGCCCGGACGGCGCGCTCTACATCGCCGATTGGCTCGACCCGCGCATCGGCGGGCACAACGACCTCGATGACTCGCTCGGCGGAACCATCTACCGCGTCGCCCCCAAGGGGTTTCGCGGCGTGGTGCCGAAACTCGATCTCACGTCGGTCGAGGGAGCCATCAAGGCGTTGAAAAGCCCCGCCGTCCACGTCCGGGCGCTCGGCGCTGCTGCCCTCGGGCCGCGGGGGAAGCCGGACAACCTTAATGCAAATGGTGTCCGCTGGAGAGACGCCCTCGAGCACCTGCGCTCCGACGATTCCCCAGGCAATCGATTCCCCGCGGCGCGCGCGTTTCAACTCCAGGATTTGCACGGCATGTGGCATGGGTCAAACCACCCGAGTCAGATCTCGATGCGGAGCCCGCGAACTCCGATCCCAGGGACCCGGCATACCGTGGAAAACCTAGCCGGGTTTCCGCGATTGCCCACCTACTCGGTCGGCTACACCGATCGCCATGCGTTGGAAGCCTGGGGGCTGGCCTGCGAAGGCAAGGAGTCAGAGGTGTACGACGCTGTCCTGGCGTCGCTCGGCGATCCCGATCCGCTCAAATGGTCGGTCCAGTTTGCCGCCCTGGCATGGCGGCTGCATCCGCCCCAAGCGGTCCCCGGTTTCAAGGTCCGAGCCATGGCCAGTGCCCTCCCGGAACGAATGCGCCTGGACGCCTTGACCGCCATCGCCTTTAACGACTCCGCCGAAGCCGCCGCCGCCATGCTGGGAATCGCGGTCGCCACCAAGGGCGAGTCTCCCGCGGGAGAGGGAAGCCAGAACCCTTCCGTCACGCCCACACCCACGCCCCCCGTCCACGCCACCGCGGTCTGGTGGCTCATCAATAAAAAGGATGCCGCATGGAAAGCGCATGGCGTGGCCGCCGCCCTGAAATCGCAGGGGCTTTACGATCCCGAGACGCTGGCACTCACCGCCGTCACCCAGCCCGATCCGCCGCCGGCCGGTTTCGCCGTGGAGGATGTGTTGAAGCTCACCGGCGACACCGTGCGCGGCGCGACCACCAGCCAACGCTGCCTGATGTGCCACCGCATCGGAGAGGCCGGCGTCGATTTCGGGCCCGACATGACAGGGTGGGGAAAGACCCAGCCGGCCGAAGTCATCGCCCGCGCCCTCATCGACCCGGGCGCCGATATCGCCCATGGCTTCCATGGAACACGGCTGGATACCCGCGATGGCGTGGTTATCGAAGGCCTGCTCATCAACGATGCCGATCCGGTGATCATCCAGTCGATGGGCGGCCTCACCCAGACCGTGCCGCGTGACCGGATCAAGTCGAAGGCCCCGCTCCCGCGCAGCCTCATGCTCTCGGCCGCCGCCCTGGGTCTGACCGCCCAGGACGTCGCGGATCTCGTCAGCTTCCTGCGGCTGTGAGCCGCCAAGTGCGGTGTTGCAGCGCGATCACGGATGCGCACACTCACCCGAATTCGCATCATTCATCCCTTATCCACCCCGACGACCCCATGAAACTCATCCCCGCCACCCTGGCCGCCCTCGCCCTCCTCCTCGCCCCCGCCTCCCCTCTCCCCGCCGACACCCTCAAGGCCGACGCCCAGGCCGCCGGCCTCGACTGGATCATCGGTACCTGGGGCGACAAGGCCACCAATGGCTCCGCCGTCAAACTCACCTACGAATGGCGCCTCGACGGCCACGTCGTCGGCGTCAAGCTCTCCACCCCGGACCGCAACGCCGAAGGCCTCATCGCCCGCAATGCCAAAACTCAGGAAATCGGCTACGTCTCGGTCGACAACCAAGGCGGCGGCGCCATCGGCAAAGTCGAAGCCGATGCCGGCAACATCGTCATCAAAGTCGCCTACACCGGCGGCGGCAGCGAAGAAGGCAAAATGGCCGTCACCCACGAACAGCGCGGCGCCAATACCATGAAACTCGTCGTCAGCTCACTCAGCGACTCCGGCGAGATCCTCGAAACCAAGTTGGAAATCGAACTCGTCAAAATCAAGGAATCCGCGGCCGCTCCCAAATAAGCCGCCCGCCTGCTCCATGACCGTCAACGCCCTCGCCGAGCAGCCGCCGTTCACCACCAAAGACGGCAGTACCATCCGCAGCCTGCTCGACCGCACCAACGCCCCCGTCCAATTCCAGTCGCTCGCCGAAGCCACCCTGCCCGCCGGCCACGCCACCCAACGCCATTACCACAAACTCAGCGAGGAGTTTTACTTCATCCTCGAAGGCAACGGATCCATGGAAATCGACGGCCAAACCCGCCCCGTCTCCCCCGGCGACGCCATCCTCATCCCCCCACACGCCTGGCACCAAATCACCGCCACCCACCCCCTCCGCTTCCTCTGCTGCTGCGCCCCGCCTTATTCGCATGAGGATGTTTACTTTCAGGAAAAGTTGAATTTCAAGTAACTTTAGACAATTAGACTCAGAAAGTTGGTGGCAGCGCTGGGCATAAAAAAGAACTGGCCTCTTCGCCGCCACACGCATTAGCTTGTTGCAATTCCCATCGCGACCACCTGACCATCAGCCCTATTGACCTTAACAACTAGGAATAGCGGCGGCATTTTCTCGATTGTAAAAGCATAAATTACGAAGGTTGCCGGATCGTCTAACGGACCAATCAAGGTCTCCCCCAGCTTTGGGGGATAGTCAGTGTAAACGCCGTATGGTGGTCCAAGAATCGCGATAATCTCTTCAATAGTCTTGCAGGGTTGAACCTGCGCAAGTGTGCTGCGAACTCGCGATTCTGAATGCAATTTCTTCCACGCAAAAACGGCTAGGCAACCAGCAAAGGCGAATATCACGGTCCATATAAGACATTGAAATAGGACTTTCATCGGACTGTACCGCATGGGCATTCTTTATGGTTTTTCGGCCACAGGAGCCAGTGGGGACAGCAATGCTCCTCAACCAGTAGTTCGTAGCGATCGTTGCACAGCGTGACGCATGATACCCATCGCCCGTGTGCTTTTGCAGCATCAATGCCCGCCTGATTCGCAGCAACATCGGCCGGGTCGCGGGCAGGATTCCAAGGGAAGTCATTTCCATGTGCTTGTGCGGCCAGTTGGGTCAACCAACCCAACCCAGTCTGGTGTTGAAGAATGCATGAGTTGACGCAATGTCGCGTCCAACCATCATTGAGACATGCCGGATAGGGGTCATCTATAAACTCTCCAAGACGGCTCGGATCATTATCTGGATGGCGCGGCGGAACAGAGCTGGTCGGAGTTCCTGTGGGCGGAACTATTACTCCTACGCTAAGACCGAGATAGTCAGATTTATTGACCACTCCGTTCTGTAACATCTCATAGAGATTCAGCCCCCCTTCTTCCATAATGGGATCTCTATTCAACCACCTCCCATCGATCGGGTCGTAGAACCGGTAACCGTAATAATTGAGCCCTGATTCGCGGTCGGTGAATTTGGTGCTGAAGTGGAAGGGGAGGTTATCGACCCAGGGGTCGTTGGGGGCGAGGGCTGGGGGCGGGTTGGTGGCGGGTATTTTGGGCCCGGTGGCGCGGACTTCGCGGCCGAAGGCGTCGTAGTCGAGGTTGGCGGTGAGCTGGCCGGTGGCGGTGGCTGGGGACGGGCCGGCGCCGGCGGTGGTTTTGATTTGGTAGTAGTGCCGGATGTTGCCCATGTGGTCCATCATAGGGATGTGGACTTCGCCGTTGCCGCTCACTTCCTGGTAGCTGAACATGGCCACCGTCTGCGCAATGCCCGTCTGCATCCAGGCCAGCCCCCCGACGCCGCCGGCCGCCTCCCAGGAACCGCGGGCGTACAGGCGACTCCCGATGTCCGGGCGCCAAACGCACGACCACTTCCGCGCTGGAGGCGCCTGGTTCGCGGGATCGAGGTTCGAGATCATGACGACGTTCCAGCCGTCGTAAAGGTACCCCTCCATCGTGGCCGTACCACCGATGATCGACTTTTTCTGGACCCGGCGGGAAAGGCCGTCGTAGGTGAACTCCAGTGTGACGGCGGGGAAGGTGGCATTGGCGAGGTAGCCCCCGGCGGGTTGGGTCCACGCGACGCTGACCATTTTCACCAACCGGTTTTCGCCATCCCAGGTGTACGACCAGCGGCCGTCGCTGAGCAGGTTGCCATCGAGGTCGTAGCGCGGCGGGCTGGCGGTGACGCTGGGCGGGACGAACTGGGTGGGCTCGTCGGTGAGGTCAACTGTTGTGCCGCCGGTTGTCTGGGAGACGGTCACTGGTTCAAAGATATCGCCGGGAACGGAGGATGGTGTATTGGCGACCTCCTTACGGAAGTAGAGGCCGGTGCCGTTCGGCTGATATCCATTGTTGGGAAGCAAGACGGTATTGATGGTGATTTGGGCGTTGGTGCTGCTCCGTTTTCCGCTGACGTCGAACGCCTGCGGCCGGGTGATGGTGTCGTATTGGTTGAGCGAATTGGCGGTGTAGGTGGTGGAGCGGAGGCCGCTGCCCAGAGTGCTGCCGCCCCCTTCCTGGAGCTGGGTGCGGTTGCCGATGTCGTCGTAGGCGTACACGCTCTGGCTGCCGGCGAGAACTTCCGTGGCATTGAACCGCCGGTGGGCTCCGGTCACCTGGCCTTTGGTGTCGTAGTCGTAATTCCAAGTGGTATCGCCCTCGCCGCGGGTGGCGAGGCGGTTGGAATCCCAGGTGAACGGATTGTCGCGGATGGTATAGGTCCACGGGGTTCCACCCAAATAGAGCGTATAGGAAGCGAGGTGGCTCTGTGGCTGGCCGTAGCTGTTGCGCAGGATGCGGTTGTAAGTGCTGTACGGGCTGTAATAGAGACCGGTGAAGTTCACGGTGAGAGCGTCCTGGCTGGAAGTACGCGTAATCGTGCCGGTCATGCCGCCGGAAGCGACGGAACTCAGCCGATCCGCCGAGGAATAGGTGTAGGTGATGGCCGGAGAGACTTTGTCGCTGCCGGTGGTGCTGACGGCGCCGAGTTGAATGCCCCACGACGATTCGAACCGCAAAAGGCGACCGGAAGCATCGTAGGTGCGACGGAGGTGGCGGCCGGCGGCGGCGGAGGCGTCCTCCGTGAGCGGGCTGCCGTCAAAGCGCCAGGTCATGAGGTTGGTGCCGGTGGCGTCGGTGCGAGTGTTCACGAGGCCGCTGGGATGGTAGGTGTAGGTCACCGAAGGGGTGTGGAGGGCGTGGCCCGGGGCGAACGA
>JBJXFS010000102.1:0-24547 GCA_046155625.1 Verrucomicrobiales bacterium
GGGCACCCAAGGCCGGGATCACGACCCGGAAAATCGTGTGCTGTGACTCGTTGATGCTGGCTAACATACAGCTTGTTATCCAGAAGTGTTCAGTAGTCGGTATTCAGAATGAAACAGGTGGTGCGCGTTGGGCAGGGGGCGTAACGGCGTGGGGCCGGTCGGTGAGCGCAGCGGCCACTTCGAGGACGAGGACGATGCCAAGCATCCTCACCCCAATGAATTTTCGTGTGCTTCGTGACTTTCGTGGTTCCCATGTCCCTTTTTGGGATGACTTGATCGGGCGCGCTTTCAGCCCCTTGAGTGCTGGGGAGACACTCCTGCCTCGCTGGCCCCGGCTGGCCGAGTCTAGAATCGGGCGGGCCGCTGTCCTTCGGTGTCGGACGCTCCCCGTAATCCTGAAGGGCAGGTTGCCAAAAACAAAGAACCAAGAACCAAGAACGAAGAACCAAGAACGAAGAACCAAGAACGAAGAACGAAGAACGAAGAACCAGGAACCAGGAACGAAGAACCAAGAAAAAGTCTCGCAAAGAGCAAAAATCTGCTTGCAGCGGGACGTGGGTGGGTATGATGCCCCTCCCGGACGAAACAGTCCGGGCAGAGAGCAAGTCCCAGTGAGGCGGGAGAACAAAGTGCGCCGCGGGCACTCAAGCCATCGATGAGATGGTTGTGCAGCGGAAACTGCGTGAAGCGGCCTCACTGTCTGGATGTCTCTGCAAGAGAGTTCTTTTCGAGATCAGGCGCATGACCGCCCCGCTGTTGCCCGGACCGCCGAAAAGGCGCACCCCTGGCACACGGTCACGTCGTGCGAAGACAAACAAGCTAATATGTGCGTTGCGCGCCGGAAGGCGTGCACGTCCCGCCGGACATGGGCTCATTTTTGAGATGGCCCGACCCGGCGAGGTCAATTCTTTGTGCCTGACGTTAATTCGTTCAGGATCGTTAAAATTCTCAAAATCATGGTGGAGATGGCGTTTTTTGCGCCTAATTCACCACTTATCGGAGAGTTTGATTCTGGCTCAGAACGAACGCTGGCGGCGTGGATAAGACATGCAAGTCGAACGGGACAAGTAGCAATATTTGTTCAGTGGCGAACGGGTGCGTAACACGTGGGCAACATGCCTGAAAGCGCGGGATAGCCCGGGGAAACTCGGATTAATACCGCATGTGACAACGGGGCGGCTTCGCCCTGTTTTCAAAGGTGGGGACCGCAAGGCCTGCCGCTTTCAGATTGGCCCGCGTCCTATCAGCTAGTTGGCGGGGTAAAAGCCCACCAAGGCGACGACGGGTAGCTGGTCTGAGAGGACGACCAGCCACACTGGAACTGAGACACGGTCCAGACACCTACGGGTGGCAGCAGTCGAGAATCTTTCACAATGGGGGAAACCCTGATGGAGCGACGCCGCGTGGAGGATGACGGTCTTCGGATTGTAAACTCCTGTCATGAAAGAACAAGCAAGCCGGGTGAACAGCCCGGTGCGTTGATAGTATTTCAAGAGGAAGGGACGGCTAACTTCGTGCCAGCAGCCGCGGTAATACGAAGGTCCCAAGCGTTGTTCGGAATCACTGGGCGTAAAGAGTGCGTAGGCGGCGCGGAAAGTCAGATGTGAAATCCCGGGGCTCAACCCCGGAACGGCATCCGATACTCCCGCGCTGGAGGACTGGAGGGGAGTCTGGAATTCACGGTGTAGCAGTGAAATGCGTAGATATCGTGAGGAACACTAGTGGCGAAGGCGAGACTCTGGACAGTTCCTGACGCTGAGGCACGAAGGCCAGGGGAGCGAAGGGGATTAGATACCCCCGTAGTCCTGGCAGTAAACGGTGCTCGCTTGGTATGCGCGGTTTCGACCCCGTGCGTGCCGGAGCTAACGCGTTAAGCGAGCCGCCTGGGAAGTACGGTCGCAAGATTAAAACTCAAAGAAATTGACGGGGACCCGCACAAGCGGTGGAGTATGTGGCTTAATTCGATGCAACGCGAAGAACCTTACCTGGGCTTGACATGCATCGCTAAGCGCGTGAAAGCGCGTGAGTGGAGCAATCCACACTTTGCACAGGTGCTGCATGGCTGTCGTCAGCTCGTGTCGTGAGATGTTGGGTTAAGTCCCGCAACGAGCGCAACCCCTGCATTTAGTTGCCAGCGGATCATGCCGGGGACTCTAGATGGACTGCCTAGATCAACTAGGAGGAAGGTGGGGACGACGTCAAGTCAGTATGGCCCTTACGCCCAGGGCTGCACACGTACTACAATGGCCAGCACAGAATGAACCGAACCCGCGAGGGGGAGGAAATCCGGTAAAACTGGCCTCAATTCGGATTGGAGGCTGCAACTCGCCTCCATGAAGCCGGAATCGCTAGTAATGGCGCATCAGCTACGGCGCCGTGAATACGTTCCCGGGTCTTGTACACACCGCCCGTCACATCATGGGAGCCGGTAGCACCCGAAGTATCCACGCCAACCAGCAATGGAGGCAGGGTCCTAAGGTGCCGCTGGTAACTGGGATGAAGTCGTAACAAGGTAGCCGTAGGGGAACCTGCGGCTGGATCACCTCCTTTTTATGGAGTACTCGGCGGCACGGGAAAAAACCCGCTGGTCGGTCGTCCCAACCCCCCGCAAAGGGGATTCGGGCCGCCCCGCCATCGACCGTTTGACCCGCCGCCGATAGGTCGGCACTCCGGTGGGCATGGGCTGGCAGACAGGATGAAAATCCCCGTCCGCCCCGCCTCACCCGCCCGAGTCGGCAGGCACCTCACAAAGAAGCCTGCCTTGGCATTCATTTCGTGCACCACCCAACCAGCCGTGCAACGCACAGATTAGCTTGTTTGAATTCTCGCCTGATCCCCCCCGAGGGTCAGTAGCTCAGTTGGTTAGAGCACCGCCTTGATAAGGCGGGGGTCACAGGTTCAAATCCTGTCTGACCCACCAACCAGGCCGGGCCACGGCCTCCGGGGAAAGTCGCGCTGCCAGCGCGGAAAGCAACGAGGTTCTTTGACATCTGCATACAGGGTAAGAATACAACAAACCGAGGTTCTCCCCAGGGAGAATCTCTTGCGGGAAGAGAGCCAGAATGGCCGCGGAACCGCCCCGGTGGGGCGCCCAAAGCCAGGAAGCTCACTTCCAACCGAAAAACTGGTATATTTAATATTTCCCGTTGACGGGGCGGCTCAAAGGACGCCAAGAATTTTGACCGCAACAACGGGAATCAAGGTAAAGCAGGCACATAGTGGATGCCTTGGTGCCAACAGGCGATGAAGGACGCGCTAAGCTGCGATAAGCCCCGGAAAGCGGCACAGACGCTGTGACCCGGGGATTTCCGAATGGGGTAACCCATGGGGGCTAATCCCCCCATCTCCCGCCCTGAATAAAATAGGGGCGGGCAGGCCATACCCGGTGAAGTGAAACATCTCAGTAACCGGAGGAAAAGAAAGAGAATCGATTCCGTCAGTAGTGGCGAACGAAAGCGGAAAAGCCCAAACCGGGGGATTTATTCCCCGGGGTTGTAGGACCCCAATGTGAGAGCGCAACGGCTAGGTGAAGCGGATGGAAACCCGCTCCCCAGAGGGTGAGAGACCCGTAGCCGAAAGCCCGAGCGCCTCTAGGGAGTTCCTGAGTAACGCGGCACACGTGAAACGCCGCGTGAATCCACGCCGACCACGGCGTAAGGCTAAATACTCGTTGGCGACCGATAGTGAACAAGTACCGCGAGGGAAAGGTGAAAAGAACCGCTGTGAGCGGAGTGAAATAGATCCTGAAACCATGTGCCGACAAGGTGTCAGAGCCCCTTCGGGGGTGATGGCGTGCCTTTTGCTTAATGAGTCTGCGAGTTAGTGTCCGTGGCAAGCCTAAGCCCTTCTGGGGCGCAGGCGCAGCGAAAGCGAGTCCTAACCGGGCGTGATGAGTCACGGGCGCTAGACCCGAAGCGGTGGTGATCTACCCTTGGCCAGGCTGCAGCGCGGGTAACACCGCGTGAAAGGCCGAACCGGTGAACCTTGAGAAGTTCTCGGATGAGCTGAGGGTAGGAGTGAAAGGCTAATCAAACCCCGTGATAGCTGGTTCTCCTCGAAATGCATTGAGGTGCAGCGTCGCGTGCTGATGAGTGGGGGTAGAGCACTGAATGAGCTAGGGCCCATACCCGGGTACCAACCTCAACCAAACTCCGAATACCATTCAATGAAGCGCGGCAGTGAGTCTGCGAGGGATAAGCTTCGTAGGCGAGAGGGAAACATCCCAGATCATCGGTTAAGGTGCCCAAATGGCGCTCAGTGCAAAGGATGTTGGACTACTTAGACAGTGAGGATGTTGGCTTAGAAGCAGCCATCATTTAAACAGTGCGTAATAGCTGACTCATCGAGTGGTCCAGCGCCGAAAATGATTGGCGATCAAGCGTCATACCGAAACCGTGGACGGGAGGTCCCCTCGGGGGCCTCTCGTGGTAGAGGAGCGTTGTCTAATGCGTCGAAGCGGCTGGGGCGACCCGCCGTGGAGTTTAGACAAGTGAGAATGCAGACATAAGTAACGATAAGGCCGGTGAAATCCCGGTCCGCCGTAAACCCAAGGTTTCCTGGGCCATGCTGTTCATCCCAGGGTTAGTCGGGAGCTAAGCCGAGGCCGTATGGCGTAGGCGATGCCCAGCTGGTTAATATTCCAGCACCGCCGACATTTAAGCGGGTGGGACGCGGTTGTGGAGGGGGCTCGCCGACTGATAGTGGCGGGGGCGCAAGCTGACGGAGCGGGCAACCAATCCGGATCCTCCAAAGTGACCGCCAAGAAAAGCACCCGTGTAGACTAAGGCGCCCGTACCGGAAACCGACACAGGTGGGTGGGTAGAATATACCAAGGCGCAAGAGTGAACCCTCGTGAAGGAACTTTGCAATCTAATCCCGTAACTTCGGAAGAAGGGATGCCCCGTGTTAGCAATAGGACGGGGCCGCAGTGAAACGGGTCAACCGACTGTTTATCAAAAACACAGCATTGTGCGAAGCCGTAAGGCCAAGTATACGATGTGACACGTGACCAATGCCGAAAGATTAAGGCGAGTTGTTAGCCGCAAGGCGAAGCTCCGAACCCAAGTCCCGGTGAATGTCGGCCGTAACTATAACGGTCCTAAGGTAGCGAAATTCCTTGTCGGGTAAGTTCCGACCTGCACGAATCGTGTAACGAGTTGACCGCTGTCTCCACGAGGCGCTCGGTGAAATTGTAGTGGCGGTGAAGATGCCGCCTACCCGCAGAAGGACGGAAAGACCCTATGCACCTTAACTGTAGGCTGTCACTGGTGCTTCGATCTCGATGCTCAGTGTAAGTGGTAGGCTTTGAGGCGGGCCTTTCGGGGTTCGCGGAGCCGTCAATGAGACACCACCCTTTGATGTTGAGGCATCTAACCCTGGCCTTTTTACCAAGGCGGGGGACCATGGCAGTTGGTCAGTTTGACTGGGGCGGTCTCCTCCCAAAGAGTAACGGAGGAGCGCGATGGTTGGCTCAGCGCGGTTGGCAATCGCGTGTTGAGTGTATAGGCATAAGCCAGCCTAACTGTGAGACAGACATGTCGAGCAGATGCGAAAGCAGGTCTAAGTGATCCGGCGCTTTGAAAGTGGAATCGGCGTCGCTTAACGAACAAAAGGTACGCTAGGGATAACAGGCTGATCGCGCCCAAGAGTTCATATCGACGGCGCGGTTTGGCACCTCGATGTCGGCTCGTCACATCCTGGGGCTGGAGAAGGTCCCAAGGGTCCGGCTGTTCGCCGGTTAAAGTGGCACGCGAGCTGGGTTCAGAACGTCGCGAGACAGTTCGGTCCTCTATCCTCTGTGGGCGCAGAAAACTTGAGGGGTTCAATCCTTAGTACGAGAGGACCGGGATTGACGCGCCGCTGGTGTTCCTGTTGTCTTGTCAAAGGCACTGCAGGGCAGCCATGCGCGGAAGGGATAAGCGCTGAAAGCATCTAAGCGCCAAGCCCATCCCAAGATGAGGTTTTCCTGAAGGGACGTTGTAGACCACGACGTTGATAGGGCGCGGGTACAAGCGCAGTAATGCGTTCAGCCCAGCGCTACTAATCTCCCGTTCGTCTTGATTCCCGTTCTTGCCGGTTTTTCGCCTTTAAACGCTTTGTTGTTTGACCCAACCTGTATGCAGATGTCAGAGAATCTCTGAAATCCTTGGTCTCCGCGACCAGGCCGGATCATTCCCGGCCTGCTCCTGGTGACCCTAGCGTGGTGGCCCCACCCGTTCCCATCCCGAACACGGCCGTGAAACACCACAGCGCCAATGGTAGTAGGACGCAAGGTCCTGCGAGAGTAGGTCGTTGCCAGATTATTTAAAAAAGCCGCTGCCCGAAAGGTCAGCGGCTTTTTTTTTGGTTTTTTTAGGGACGGGAAGGGACAAAAGGGACAAAAGGGACAAAAGGGACAAAAGGGACGGGAGGGACTTGGGGGCAGCCATTGGTCTGCTCCAGTCTGTCACTGCGCCGGCTTGTCGTTGTCCGCCTTCTCTTCGGTTGGGTTTTCCTCCTTGACGCCTTCGTCGTCTGCGGGGGTTGGAGCGGTCGGGGCTTCTTTGGCTTGGGCGGCGATTTTGGCCACCTCGGCGGCGGGCAGGATGACCGTGCCGACACTGGTGTTCGCGTCCATCGGCGTCGATGTCCTTGGTTTCCGGATGACGGAGAGGCCGAGCAGTTTTCCACTAGCCAGGTAGACCGGGCAGCCTACGACATCGGTGGCGACGCGGTAAAAGGTGCGCGGTTTGGTGGTGATGCCGGAGATTTCGCTGGTCGAGACGCTGGTCTCGCGGTTCAGCGATTCATCGAGGCGCCCCAGGGCGATGCAGTCGTCGAGGAGTTCGCCGGGGGCGGAATCGGCGAGGTCGATGGCTTTGAGTTCGACGCCCTTGGCCTCGTCGCTGTCCATGCGAATTCGGACGAAGGCCAGTCCCAAATCCTCGTCCTTCAGGACCAGATCGGCGGGGAGTTCCGAGCCGTCTGCCGTGATCACCTTGACCTCTTTAATTTCGGAGTTCGCCTTCAGCTTGATGGTGCCCATGGGCGTGTTGACCGACTGGCCGTCCACCAGCGACGACTTGTCCAGGCCGCCCAGGGCCGTGACGATCAGTCCGCTGGCGTCGACCATGGTGCCGGTGGTTTCTGACTTGTTTTCCTGAGACTGGCCGGCGAGGGCGGCCTGCACTTGCGGTGGCGCGTCGCCTTCCGCGCTCAGGGTGGTCTTTGACAGAACCGAGAGCCATACGATCGCCTCCTTGTGGGCATCGACCAGTTGTTTTGCCGTGGCGCGGACTTCGGGAGTGGCGGCGGGTGAAGTGAGTGCGGCCATGAAGCTGGCGGCGGCGAGGGTGAGAGCTTGGGTGTAGAAGCGCATGGAATGGAATGTCGATTGTGGGTGTGGAAAAGGCCGCCTCACCAGCGAGGCTCGATTTCGAGAAAGTGGGTGCGTGCCCCGCGACGGATGCCGAAGACTACACTTCGGGGCTTGGTCTCGCGCAGCGCCTTCAATTGGGTCTTCAGTTGGTCCAGCGTATCAGTCGGCGTGCCATCGATAGTACGGATGATGTCCTCGGGGAGCAAGCCGCCCAGCGCCGCCCAGCCATTGGCCTCCACTTTGGTGACGGAGAGACCGGTTGGTTCCTGTGCCTGCCGCTTGCGGACCAGATCGCGCTGGGAGGACGAGAGCTGGCGGGCGGTGAACTCGAAAAGCGCGTCCTGGTGTTCGAGGAGTTGCTGATCATCGACCGGGCGGGCGGCCAGCGTGGCCGACCATGTCTGCGGTTGTCCGCCGCGCAGGCCGGCCAGTTCCACCGTTGCTCCGACTGGGTAAGCCAGCACGAGCTCGGGAAATACCTCCGAATCCTCAGGCCGGCGCGCGTTGATCACGCGGTCGTCGAATTTCAGCACCAGATCACCTTCGAGCAAACCACTTCGCTGCGCGGGTGAATCGGGGGCCACCGCGGTGATCCGGACGCCTTTTTTTCCGGGGACGCCCAGGGCGGTCGCCAAGTCGTCCGTGATGACCTGAGTGCTGGCTCCCAGCCAGGCCTTTTCGGCGAGCCGCGGCCGGACCGGCTCTTTTTCCGGACCGATTTTGACCACGGTGGCCAGTTGCTGGTCGTCGCGTTCGAATTCGACCAGGACCGGGGCGGGCTCGGTCAGCGGTCGGGTGAACTCGCGCGTGAAGGCCTCCAAATCCTCCCGCGTCCGGACCGGCTTGGAGGCGACTCGCACGATGACGTCGCCCGGGCGGAGCGCCGGCTTGGCTTCGCCGGCTGGACCTCCTGGGCGAACGGTGTCGACAAGCACGCCTTCGGTGTTCTCGCGGAATTTCTCCAAGGCCGCCAGCCGCGTGAAACCGCGCACCGTCGCGCCCCATTCGCGCAGCTCGCCTTCCTTCGCGCGGACTGGCTCGCGGGGCAGAACGGTCATCTTCCACGTCCGCGGCTGGCCTTGGCGCGTGCCTTCGAGCGTGACCTCCGTTCCCGGAACCGTGTTCAACACCATCGCATTGAAAACGGGAATATCCTCGGCGGCATGGCAGTCGGGTAAGGGTGTGCCTTGAAAGGAAATAATAAAGTCGCCCGGCTGAATCCCGGCCTGGGCCGCCGGACTGTCTTTCCACACGCTGGCCACCAGCGCTCCCTTCTCATTGGCCATGCGGCGCAGCAGCGGCTGGACCTCGAGCCCGATCCAGCCGCGAGTCACCGATCCCTGTTCGATCAAGGCCGCCGCGACTCGCTTCGCCAGGTTCGACGGAATGGCGCCCCCCAAGCTGGCGATGCCCACCTCGTTCACCCCGACGATTTCCCCTGCGGGATTGACCAACGGACCGCCGCTGTTCCCGGGATAGATCACGGCGTCATGCCCAATCCATCGAACCAATTCACCCACGCTCTCGCCGTCCAGCGTCAACCCCACCTGATGGCGTGGCACGATCATCGCGGTGTTGGCCACGATGCCGCGCGTGACCGATTGCGAAAGGCCGCCCGGACTCCCCATCGCAAACACCACATCGCCCGTCCGCAGCAGATCGCTGTCCCCAAATTCGGCCACCGCCAGCGGCTTGTCTTTGAAACGCCGCGTGCCCAAATCCAGCTTCAATACCGCCAAGTCGGAAAGCGGATCGGTCCCCACCAGCGAGGCGTCGACCTCGTCGCGGTCCGACAGAGTGCACACGAATCGAGTGCCCCGCCCAGCCACATGATGGTTGGTCAAGACATGACCCTCGGATGAAATAATCGTGCCGCTCCCGCTGCCCTGCATCTTTTTCATCCGGCCCCCCGAGCCTTCCTCCATCACGACATAAATGCGCACCAGCGCCGGATACACCCGGCGAATCGCATCGCTCACTTCCGCCGACGAGACGGCCGCTGGCGCCACGGGTGCCACGGGCGCCTCTTGCGCCCTGGCCCTTGGAAAGGCGGATAAAATAACGGCGGCGCTGAGCGCAAGGGCGGGGGAAATGGGACGCAAGGACATGTTAGAGGACAATGAGACAGAAAAACACCGCTAGTTCCGGTTCTTGTTGAACTATTTTTGGATATTTCGCAATCCCCAGGCGGGGATGGAAAGGTCCGCAGCCCGCCACCCAAGCGGGACAAACGCTGTCGACAGAAGGCACTGCATGGAGTAATAGCCGCTTTATGAACACTCGACTCCGGTTCGTGGTGTCGGCGGCCGGCAGGCCCTGGGGAGCTATCTGTATCGGCGTGGCCCTGGGGAGCGCTTCCGCCCTGGCTCAGCAATCCGACCTCGACCCTCTGAAGATTGAGCGAATAGGCCCTGCCTCGGCGCTCCTGAGTTGGCCGGACGATCCTGAGACGTTTCTCCAGGAGTCATCGGATCTTGGCTGGCTGAATGACTGGAGTCCGTCGCTGCTGAGTCCCCTTGTCATGGAAGGCGAGAGATCGGTGGTGGTGCCCATGGTCGACGAAGCCCGGTTTTTCCGCCTCAGCGAGCAGGCCGCCACACCGAATCGCCCCCCCGTGATGCAAACCATCCCTCCACAAACGATGAATGTGGGTGGCACGCTGGAGTTACAGGTTTCCGCAGCGGATCCCGACCAGAATCCAATTCTCTATGGCGTCCTTCCGCTGCCGTTGCCGTCGGGATCCACCTTCGATGCCACCACCGGCCGACTGGTCTTCCGGGCTGGTCTTGATCAAGTGGGTCAGGTGACGTTGACCCTATCGGCGAGCGATGGCTACCACGTGACCACCCAGCCGCTCCGCATCACCGTAAACCCCCCGTCCGTGGGCGGAGTCACGGCTCTCAGCGGCCTCGTGCTCGACACCACAGATGCGGTGGCAGGCACCGAGCGCCCGATCGCCGGCGTGCGCGTGTCGCTCCTCAATGTCAATGCCGAGACAACCACCAACGCCGCCGGAAGATTTACGCTCAATGCCGTTCCCTCAGGCAAACAAGTCCTCGATCTCGACACCGCCAATGCCTCCCTCGCGCCGGATGGCTCGCCCTATGCCGGGTTTCGCGAGGAGATCCAGCTCATTGAAGGCATCGATAATGTGATAAACCGCCCGCTCTATCTGCCCAGGATCGACGTCTCCAGCCTCACCCCGATTTCGCCGAACAGCACCACCTTTGTCCGAAATGACAACCTGGGCATCACCCTCAGTGTCGCGCCCCAGACCGCGCAACTCCATGGAGCGCCCTTCACCGGATCCCTCAGCATCTCGTTGGTGCCAAACGCCCTGGCCCCCGCCGCGCTCCCCGACTTCCTCGAGCCGGGAATGCTCATTACCATCCAACCGGTCGGCGTCAGGTTCACCTCGCCCGCCCCCATCACTTTTCCCAATCTCGATCAATTGCCGCCCGGCACTGAGACCGACCTTTGGTCGCTGGACGCGGGCATCGGCCAATTCGTGGTCGTCGGAAAAGGGCGGGTATCGCCGGACGGCCAACGTATCGACACCATCTCCGGAGGAATCCGGGCTACCGACTGGCACTTCCCGCTGCCGCCGCCGCCCCCAAACACCCCGCCTGACGACACACCGCCGGAGAATGACGACCCGGACGACGATTGCGAGGAAGATTCCGGCTCGTCGGTGACTTTGGTCAGTGGGGTGCTCAGTACCGATTTTAGTCTTCCGCAGATGACGGCGCTCGGGCGCCCGCATGCGACTCGGTTCGTTTACCGTTCTGACCGCGCCTGGCCGCGCCCGGTTTTGCCCGGTGAGCTCACGCTGCCCGTGATCGCGGCCGTCCCGCACCGCGTGTCGGTCAGCCTGAATCTCGGCGGCGTGATCCATCCGCCGACGTACATCGATACCAGCGCGCTCAACGAAAATGTCGACGAGACATTTCGAGTCGCCGTAGAATTTGACGGGACTCACCTGCCGACAGGCGCGTATCCGTACGCCCTCCGAAGCACGAGTCACTACACCTCGAGCCGGATTTCCTCCGATTTCCGGCGACGGGTGGTGGTAGTCAACGACCAGGAATCGGTTTTTGGGGCAGGCTGGGGGTTGGATGGATTGACGCGCCTTCATGTCAATGCGGACCAGTCCGTGCTTCTCGCCGATGGCGATGGATCAGCCTTGCTGTTCTCCAATCCCGATCGGCGCGACCTCCTCATCCAGAATTCCGCCGCGGATGGGATTCTCAGATTCAATGGCGAGACCGGCCAGTTGGTCGGTCCGTTCGTCCAACCCGGAGCCGGAGGGCTCAAAGGAGCCCACAACCCGACCTTCGGACCCGACGGCCATCTCTATGTCAAGAGCGACGGTCCGCGCATCCTTCGGTTCGACGGAGCCACCGGTCGATTCCTCGGAACGTTCATCGATTCGGGCACTCCGGGATTCACCGCGCTGGCTCAAATGGCCTGGGGCCCGGACGGCCATCTTTATACCGATCTGGCGGGTACCGGCTTAAATCAGGTCTACCGCTGGCACGGCCAGACTGGAGCGTTTCTCGGCGTGGCCGCGTCTGGCCAAGGGATCCAGAGAATCTGCGGAATCGCGTTTGGCGTCGATGGCCTGCTTTACGTGGCCGATCAGGACCGGTTTGCCGGGACCCGCTACGACCGCATCCTGCGTTTCAATGGAGCGACGGGCGCCTTTGTCGATGTGTTCGTGCCGTCGGGCAACCTCGAGGATACCTGCCCGTTCGAATTCGGCATCGACGGAGACATCTACATCGCCGACCAATGGTCGAGGGACATTCGGCGCTTCGGCGGTGCCAACGGCAGCTTCAAAGGCGTTTACGCAACCGGGCCACCCATCGCGAACCCGGTGCCATTTTACGCAAGATCGGGACCGGACGGCCTGCTCTATGTCGCGAATGGTTCCGGCATCCACCGCTATCGGGACACCGGCACCCCCGGAACATTCGTGGACACCTTCATTTCCGGATCCACGGGATTCTTCACGTTCACGCTGGAGCCGCGCCCTACGGACCGCCGCACTTATCTTTCACCCAACGGAGATCCCTCCATCTTGGTTCGCGAGTCCAATGGCCGATTCACCCGGTATTTTCCCCACGGCGTGCGTCATGAGTTTTCAACCGATGGCTGGCTGGAGGCGGTCGTCGATCGCCACGGGAACAGCGACCGGTTCGAGTACGACACCGCGGGTCGCTTAACCCGCATGACGAATCCCGCAGGCGGCGTCACGACGCTGGCGTATCTCAATGGCCGCCTCGGTGCCCTGGTGGATCCGGGCGGGCGACAAACTCGATTCACGCACGATGACGCCGGAAACTTGGCCCGTGTCACGTTCCCCGACGGCACTCAGCGCGCCTTCGGGTACGACGAGCGGCGTCTCATGGTCACGGAAACTCATCCCGATGGCGGTGTGGTCCAGCGCCAATACGACGCCGCCGGCCGACTGGCCCGTGCCGTGCAACCGGACGGCTCGGAGCGGTCGATGTCCAACGCTCGAAGCACGGCGCTCGGGGATCCCGCCAGCGGCCTGGGATCTGCGGCAAACCCGCTGCCCGTAGTTCGCTCCGCATCCGCTGTCAGCCGATTTGTCGACGGCGGTGGGATGACCACCGAGTTCAGGACGGGCCCCTACGGAGAAGGCGTTCGGGTTGTGGGGCCGGACGGTGGCGCAACGCAATGGGAACGTGACGATAACGGCCATCCCACCAAAACCACCTTGCCCTCAGGTCACGTCGTCGATGGCACCTTTGACGATGGTGGCAATCCGCTCGTGCTGATCGATCGCGCGCTGGGCAACACGCCGCACTCCGCTTCCTACGACCCAGACTTCCAGTTGTTCACGTCGTCGACCAACGCGGCCGGTCAGCGGACTCTAATCGAACGTGATTCCCGCGGCAACATCGCCGCCATCATCACCCCGCTCGGAAGAACCACCCGACTCACGTATGATCAGCGCGGTCTGGCCCTCTCGGCCACTATGCTCACCGGATCGGTGCAGACGAATACCTATGACGCTAGTGGCCGCCTGACGCGGACAACCCAAGTCGGTGGTCCGTCGCAACGGATCGTCGATTACGAATACACCGCGGCTGGTGACCTCAGCCGCTTGACCGACTCTATCGGTGGAATCTCGCGCTTGGAATACGATCCCATGGGCCGGCTCGCCCGCTCATTCGATCCTTCCGGCAGCGCCCTCGAAATCAGTTACAATCAGACCGGGTTGGTCGCGTCGGTTCGTCGCGACGACCGAGTGCCCCATCGATTTCGGTATACGCTGATGGGTTTGCTAGCTGAGTATCTTCCCCCTGGCACCGAATCGGGCGCTGGCTCCACGCGGTATCACTACAATGCCGCCCAACAACTCGTGCGTCTTCTGCGAGCCGACGGACGCGAGGTTCTCACGACTTACGACAGCGCCGGCCGAATGGCCACCGTCTCGTTCGATGGGACGACTCATTCTTATGCGTACTCACCCAACACCGGCCAGTTGACCAGTATCGCCGCATCCGGTCAGCCCACCGTGGCCTACGACTACTCCGGCGAACGTGTGGCTTCCGCCACCTGGAGCGGAGCGGTACAAGGAAGCGTGCGGACGACGTATAACGCACTCGGACTGGTCGCCAGCGTGCAGGTCAATTCATTGCCCCCGGTCGCCTACGCCTACGACAACGATGGGCTCCTTCGCCAGGCGGGCGAATTGACCATCGTCCGGCAACCCGCCACCGGGCTCGTCGCCTCGGCCACCCTGCGAAACGTGATCCAAGATTGGGAACACAATGAGTTTGGGGAACTCATCCGCCATCGCGCCCGCTTCGGAGCCACTCCGATCGTCGACCGCGTCTACCAGCGCGACAACCTCGGCCGCATCACGTCAATCCAGGAATCCCGAGGAGCCGCCGTTACCACAACCACCTATTCCTACGACGCCGCCGAACGCCTCACGCTCGTCACGCCACAAAACCAGCCCGCCAAAACGTACGCCTACGACGCCAACGGGAACCGCATCGCCGGTCCGGGATTGCAGGGCACGGCGGTCTATGACCTCCAGGACCGGCTGATGGCTTATGGTGGTCTGACCGTCGCCCATTCAGCCGAAGGGGAAATGCTCCGCCGCGAATCGGCGCCCGGCATCGACAGGGAATTCACTTATGACGCGCTCGGCCGCCTGCGCCGATCGGCGGTCGACAGTGGTCCCGCCATCGACTACATCATGGATGGCCGCGGTCGGTGGGTCGGAAGGCGTGTGAATGGCGTGGCCGACCGTGGCTGGCTGTACGGCGACGCGCATCAAGTGGCGGCGGAACTCGATGCGTCCTCGGTCGTGCGCAGCGTGTTCGTGAATGCGCTGGATGGAGCTCCTGACGCGATTCGCAGGGAGGGGCGGCTTTTTGCCGTAATCAAGGATCATTTGGGCAGCCCCACCTTCGTCGTGGACGCCGACTCCGGCGCGGTCGCCCAGGAATTGCAGTTCGACGAATTCGGCATGCTGACCCAAAATTCCTTCCCCGGATTTCAACCGTTCGGCTTTGCCGGCGGGCTGTGGGACGAGGCCGGGCGGCTGGTGCGTTTCGGCGAGCGCTGGTACGACGCCGAAATCGGCCGATGGACTTCCAGGGACCCGGAGCCGCCCATGGATGAAGCCGCCAACCTCTACCTCTATGCTCGCAATGATCCCGTCAATTACGTGGATCGCGATGGGAACAAGCCCCTGGGCGTGTCATCAGTCAAAGATCCGCTGAGTGCCTGGGCCACCGAACAGGCAATGCAGTCGATTCGCGATTCGATCCGGAACATCCACGAATCGATCAAAAACAAGCAACTGCGAATCAATGAACAAAACGGCCGTCTGCGCAAACTGCGCCAGCAGCTGGCCAAGGCCAAGAAGAAGAAGGAGCGCGAGATCCTGAAGCAACAAATCAAGAATACGGAGGATTTCATCCGGGAGTTGGAGCAGGATCAACGAAACCTGCATTCGGACTTGGCTCTGGCCTACCGTGCTCTCAATGCCATAAAATTCGGCAAATGGGTTCCCGACAACGCCTTCGATCCCCGAAACTGGCTTGACCCTCATCGCGCACGCTTCAAGCCGGAGTGGTAACCCCAAAAAGGGATAATCGAACCACGAACGTCACGAAACACACGAAAATTCGTTGCGTTAGGACCAGCGACCTCCTCATCCATGAGGCCGTCAGATGATCATTCGGCAACGCCTTGGTTTTTCGTGTGTTTCGTGGTTCCCATCCGGGTTTTTAGGGTAACCGGGCTGCCGTTGTAAGTCTCCCTCCCTTGACACGGTTATCGACCGGCGGGAACGGGCGGCTGGTAATCGATCGAGTCAGGAGGGAATCCGATTTGGAGCAGTTGTTCGGCACGTCGGATCTGGGTATCGATGCCGGCGAGCATTTCCCCGGGATCATAGGGGAGCACTTGTGTGGGGGAGATGCCGAGGCCCTCAATGCCGCGTCCTTTGTTCCACCGATGCCTGTGGCTGCGCACGGCGAAATTGGCCGAGAACTGGCCGCTTGGGACCGTGAGTTTCATTTTGGCGGCTGACATGCCCGCGGTCGGGGAATCACCCAGCCCGTAGCCGCGACTTTCCTGAATGAACAATCCAGCCACCGTTTCGCCGGCCGAGCGCGTCCCGGCGTCGACGATGACGACCATGGGACCGGTGAAGGGGGTCGCTCCGGCGCTCTCATATTCGCCCCAGAACGTGCCTTTCGGAAGGAATCGTCCGATTACGGTGGCATGGTCGCAACCGCCGCCGCCGTTCCCCCGCATGTCAAGGATGAGGCCCGGCACCTCTCCGAGGGCGGCCAGCATGGTGTCGATCTGCGCCGGCAGGTCGCCGGGCACGTCGCGCAAATGGATGTAGCCCAAACCCTCCGCCGTTTTGCCATAAGACTGGCGGCCGAGCGAGCGGACGTCCTTCGGAAAAAATACGGGACCGATGGGCGCGAAATTCGGGCCTCCGTTGCGCACGATGGCCACCTCGCGCGACGCGACCTGGTCCGCGGCCACTATGAAGGTGATGGTGGTTCCAGACCAATCGGCGAGACCCCAGTGGCAGGCGGCATGCAGCGCCTGATGATCAGTGGAGTAGCCCGTTCGGTCCCGCAGTTCGGCCACCTTTGCTTCCAGCCATTGGCGCGCTGGCCGGCCGTCGATCGTTTCGACGCGGAGGCCAGGTTTCAGGCCGAGCTCCGCCGCTTCACCGAATGCCGCTCGCACGAAAACCGCCTCGTCAATCACCACCAAGTGGACCCGCGGGCCGGTCCACCGCCGTCCGTGGGATTCGTCCGGCCAGGCCGTTTTGGCATCGACAATGCCGGCATGGCCGTCCTTCAGACGGGCCATCAGACGACGGCAGAGGATCAGGTGCTCGCCATCCGACTTTACCGTCTTGACCGCCGCGCGAAACTCCGACTCCACCGCTGGCCAGTCGATTTTCTTCAGCTCGAAGCAGCGCCCCGCGTGTTTCGGCAATTCTTCCAATAAAAACGCCACGTCCTGCTCGTAGGCCTCGGATGGGGGGGGGTCCGCCCGGACGCCCCAGGCGCCCGAGGCGAGCAGGCAGGTGAAGGTGCGCCGCTTCACTGAGGGATTGCTTGCACGATGAGCTTGCCGTTGTGCGACGTGGCCGTGGCATAGTCCTTGCGGATCTCATCGAAGAGTTCTTTCGACTTCGTGTCGTGCCCCGCCTGCTTCTCTTTCGATCCCATGAGCAGTCGCGCAAAGCCGCCGACGGAAGTGCCGTTCAAATAATAGCAATGGCTGTATTCCTTGATGGCGAGTTCCAAGAATTCTTCGCTCTCCTTCGGGTCGCGACTGAACTGGCCGATGTACAAGGCGGCGCAGCCCGCGCGATTGGACTTCGGGTATTTCTGGACCACCTCCTTGAGGATCGCCTGATTTTCGGGAGTACGTGGGTTGGAGTTGCCCTTTTGATAAAGCTCCTCCAAGGCGGCGAACTCATCGCGCTTGTATTCCTTCGAGTCGCGCGCCATTTGTTCTCGCGCCTTGCGCTTGTTCGCCTCGCGGAGGCGCTCGAGTTTGGAGTCGGAAACTTGGCTCTCGGGGGGATCGGCGGCCTGAACCGTTTGCGGCAGCAGCATCATGAGGGCCACAAGTGTCCAGCCAAGTAGACGCAGCGTATTCATAATGGGGGTGGGCGGTGAGTTTCCAGCGGATCGAATCGCAGGTGTCAGTGGAGCCTGGAGAGAAAACGAGGTGACCTGAACTGTGATGTTTGTTTTACTCGCGTCAATGCCCGCCTGAGCCAAAGGTCCATCGCGAGTGCCGAAGGACTCTTGCCGCCACCGGGCAGGGCGACGTACTCCCGCGGTGCTTCTCCCGGCCATGGACAACGACCCAACCGAATCATCCCCCGAGGCGCGCTCGCATCAACCGGCGCGACAGTTGCCTTGGCGGAATCGGGCGTGGTTGTGGGTGAGGCGGTTGGGATTGAGCGGGTGGGATTACGTCGGGCACTTCCACCTGCGCAAGCGGCTGGAACCGTATGCCTTCTATCGCAGCGTCTGGGCGGCGGGAGGAGCAACCCGGGGGGTGATGCTGGTCCTGGCGATCGCCGGCGTGACCGCCGCGGTCTTCCTCAATCAGCGAGCTGAGGGTGTGGCTTGGGCGGAAGTGGCGTTGCAGGCGATGGCCGTGGTCTTTCTGCTGCTGGCCTGGTCGGTGGGCGCGGCCGCGGCCGCGACCGGAATTTCAGCCTGGGTCTTTCCTCTGGTGGCGACGTGGTTGATTCAAACGGCGATTTTGGCCACGACCGCCTGGAAGTTGTCGCCCGTCATGGCATTCGCCCCATGGGTGCTCGTGGGCCTGGGCTGGTGGAGTTGCCGGGCGGCGGCGGTGCGCTGGCATGGTTGGCTGGGCTGGGCGCTGTGGACGGCGCTGGCCGGCGTCACCACGGCTGGGCCATCCGGTTTTCGCGCCGCACTGGGTTGGAGTCGCCCGACAGGCATGGCGGCGATGGGAGCCTTGATCGGCGGGCTCGGGCTGGTCGCGTGGTGGGTGACGCGTCGGCGCATCATTCGCCCACCGGTATTTGGCGAAGCTCTGGCGATCGGGATAGTCGCCATCGGCGCACCGCTCGCCCTCTCATGGCACCGCGACCGCGCCGAGCTCAATGCCTGGGTGCCGGAATTGTTTGTTTTCGTGAGCCCGTTGGTCTTTCTTTTTTGGATGTGGACTGGCAGCGGCCTGGCGCTGGGCATTTTCAAGACGGCGGACTGGACCATCGGCCGCCTCGCTCGTCTTAATCTCACGCACCTCGCGCTTTGGATGTTTCCGCTCGCGTTGGCCATCGGATTGGCCGTCGAATGGTTCGTCGCGTACGGGCCGGCTCAGGCCGCGGCGGGCCGCCTGCCCGCCACGCCCGCGCTGCATCTCGCCTTGCAGCGGGCTCACCAATTGCCCTTTGCCCACTGGTATGCCTGCTGGTGGCATTTCTGGGTGACCCTCGGTGTCATCGTCGTCGCCGGAGTGGCACGGACGCGCGGGCGGCTTCGATTCCGGTTCATCCTCGATCTCGCCGCCGTGTGGATCGTCAGCTATTTCGTCCTTCTCGCGTTCATCGGGTGGCAGGAAAAAGTGCGCGACCTCGCCAGCCTGCCGGCTGTTGGCGCGGTGTCCCGACCGGACCCATGGTGGACGCTGGGCGGGCTGATGGCTCTGGTTCTGCTCGATCTCCCGCGTGTCCGGAAAAACTGGACCCGACTCTCAGCGTCGGAAATCCAGGCGCAATTGGGATGGATGGTTGTCGTGGTGGCCTTTGTCCTCTGCGGCCACATCACCAAGGGCGATCGCGCCGCGGTCGAGGAATTCCTCAGCCTGATCTACGGATTGCTCCATTTCGGCCTCATCCGCGCCGCCTACAGTCGCCTCCGCGGAAAATCAGAGGGCCCGGAATGCGTGCCGATCCTTGGTCAGATGGGCCTGGCTCTGGCCGGCTTCGGGCTCGGCTGGATCTTGATCGCACTGCCAGGTGGCCCGGCTGCCAGTGCGGTCGCCGGTCTGGTCGGCGGCAGCGCGCTGTTGGCGCTGTGGCGCTGGCAGCGGCCGGCCTGGGATCCGGTTTCCGGCGCGCTCGCGGGCGGTCTGCTCGGCGCCGCCGCGTGTCATTATTTTCTCACTCCATTCCCGCTAAGCATTCCGTTCATCGGCGGTTATTTCCTCCTTAGCGAAATGATGCCCGCCGAGCCGTCGTCCCTGAATCTCGAAACCCGCTTTGGGCTGACCACGGCAGCTTCCGGCGCCCTGGCCGTAATCGGGTATGCGTTGTTTCGCTTCTGGGATCAACGAAGCGAAAAACGCAATCGGGCGAACCGTTGACGGTCGCCAAGGGTTGGCAGCCCGTCGCGCACGACCACGAGGTAGAGGCCGCCGCCGAGCGACTTTTCCTGAAGCACCGATCCGCCGTGCACTCTATACACGTCGGTGCCCGGAGTTCCGAGGGCGATGGCCTTCTAGGTCACCATATCATCCGATGTCTCCAGAGTGGTTACCACTCCGAGGCGCGACGTGTCCCGAACGAAAGAATAGCGAGCCCAGGCGCCGTCCCATGCGACGGTCAGGGCGGGATCGAGAGGGTTGGCGGCCCTCGGGTTTTGAGTAAGAACAAACTCGTCGAGATTCGAGCGTTCATCAGTGTCCAGGTCCGCATTGGGCTCGGCGTCCGGACCGCCCAACCCCCAGCCCGTCACCCAGGACGCAAAGTACACGGGCGGCCGAGGTGCCACGAAGAGTTTAGTTTCGGCGATGGTGACGATGATGTCGGCGGCGATGGGGAAGCCGGTCTTGAGCGGCACATTGTGGAGTTGGTAGCTGACGCGCAGGGACGTGGCGCCGCCCACGTCGGTCCATCCCCATTGGCACAAATAGGGTCCGATCGTGAACGGTGGCTGCGTGGCGAGATCGACTAACTCCGCGAACGAGGCGGGACCACCCGCCCGCACGGTTCCCTTGGTGTAAAGGGTATGGTCCCCCGCTTGCGACCATGAGTAGCTTCCCAGCGTCTGGCTGAGCGTGGGAATCGTGAATTCACCACCGGTTCCAGATCCATCGGGATCAGTCAGGTGCAGCGAGAGATTATGGGCCGTGGCTGAAAACCCCTGAGCAGCCAATTCCATCACCGGATCAGCCAGCAAGGTCATCCGCCGCACCCGCGCGCCCAGCAGGTCGGCCAAGGGAACGGCGTCGGCCAGTTCCAGTTCGAGATCGACCCGCCCGCGCAATGGCCCTTCAAAGGTCGCGTCCGTCACGAAATCACGGTTCAGATCGAAACGAATGGTGAGTTTCGAATCCGGTCCAAACTCATCGTACGTCTCTACCACGGTCCTGCCCGCCGCGCTGCAAGCCAGACAGGTCGCAATCACAATGGCGCTTTTCCCGGGTCGCGGTCGTGACGGGTGATGGATTCCGCTCACGGTCGTATGACGACTGTGGCTGGACATGCGCGATGCGGTCGTCCTCATGCGGAACGGGGGCGGAGGAAATTCGTATGACTAAGGGAAGTTATTGTGTATCAAATTCTCATCGATCAGGCAAGAGCAGAGATATCGAGACTACAATATGGGCGGCTCGACTCGCAAAAGAACCGAATGGGTGGCACCACCGATCCATTTGACCGCCGTGGCATCCGTCTTGGCGGCGGTGATGTGTGGGAATCCGGCATGGGCCGAGCAGAGCCTATTCCCCAGCGTGGCGCTCACCGAGACTCTCCCCCTGATTGATTCGGTCGATCGGCCGCCGCCGGCTTCCCTGGTCGCCTCAGGCAGCCGGGTCTTCTTTGATCGGGAAACGAGTTACGGCCGGGAATGGTGGGTCTCGGGGGAAACGCCCGGGGCGGAGCGACTCATCGTGGATCTCGCCCCGGGCAGCCGTGGGTCGAATCCGCTGGGCCTGCTCGCCATGCCGGGGGGCGTGCTTTTCACCGCTGACTCCACCACGGGATTTCCCTCTGGAGAGGTCGGCCACGGGCGGGAAGTGTGGATCACCGATGGGACGCGCGAGGGAACGCGAGAAATCGTCGATGCGCTTCCGGGCCCAGCCGATGGCGCGGGGTTACACGCCCTTTGGCTTCCGGGCGCCAGCCGCGCGTATTTCACCGCATTCGGTACGATCACGCCTGGGCAGGCCGCTAGTCTGATCAACCGACTTTATCGGACCAATGGTACCCCAGAGGCCACGGAACTGTATTTCGACGCGTCAACGCTGCCGGGCCGCAAGTTTGTGCTCCGGCTCTTTGGCCGGCAGGACCGGCTTTGGGGATAGTGGACACCCACTGAATGCCGTTCCGAGACTCATGTCCTATTGTGGGTCTCCAAGATGCGCTCCAACTTCGTCCTCCCGACGAATCCTGAGTGAGTGCGACTCCAGGTCCTCCTTGCGGGTTCTCACGATGGCCGCCGCACCCCGAAATGATGCAGGACGTTGCGCAGGAGCGCCTGGAATTTTGGGTCGGTCCCGAGCGCCCAGCCGCTGCCGATCGAGCCGGCGTTGAAGACGCGTCCGCCTTCCGGCCGCTCCCAGTAGATCATCTCGCCGCCCTGGTCGGTCTTTGGTTGGATCGGATTGAACCAGTAGTCGAATGCCGCACCGCCTTCTTTCCAGGGTATGACGCCGTTGGCCAAGCGCACCATGCCGGCGGGATCGGCGGGCACGCTTTGACCGGGTGGTGACGGCTGCTCCTGCAACGCCGCCAGCGTCGAGAGCCGGATGTCGAACTCATGGCCGTTGGCCAGCGGCGTTTGATCGTCCTTGCCCGCCCCGCCGAATTTATCACCCGGCTTCAGGCCGACCGGTTCGGGTGTGGTGAAGAGGAAATGTTCCGTCAGCTCGGCGACGTAGGGACCGAAGTTCTTCGGGTTGCCCTGATTGTTCCAGCCGAGCGTGGTCAGGCCAATCAATTTCCAGCCAGGGATGCCGCATTCATTCGTCAACCCGCCGCGCAAGCCGTCCTGGCTGTGCCAGCACTCGCCGCGACGCTCGCGGGGAAGCTGTTCGCCGGGCGCGTCGACCTTGCGGCATTCCAGGATCGTGCCCTCGTCGTTGAAGCTCACCCGCCAGAAGAGCGAGTTGCCGGAGAGCACGATGGCGTTGCCGCCGCGATTCAGGAAACGCTCCAGCCCGCGATACATCGGGATTGACCAGTATTCGCTGTGGCCGTTGATCAGGAAGACGTCGTAGCCGCGCCCTTGGTCCGGATCGCGATGGAGGTCGAGATCACTGATGACATCGAACTCGTAGCCGGCCTGTTCGAGCCAGATGTGCGCGAAGCGCTCCGCGCGCATGAGGTGTGAGTAGTTGGTGGGCCCGCCGTACAGCACGTAGGGACCGGCAACCGGCCACGGCATTCGCAGGCCCTGCTGGTAAGTGCCCTGGCCGGCGGCGTGGTTGCGGTAGAAGTTGAACGCCGGCGGATCGCCGGGGGAGTTTTGCGTGCCGTCGGTGCCGAAAACTTGCCTGAGTTTTGCGGATGTCCGGCCGAACGGAGTGCCGCTGTAGGCCCGCCATGTGTTGGTCGCGCAGAGCACGAGGATCGGCGCCCGCTTCCGGTTCTTCGGCTTGCGCACGATGAACGTGACGTGCTGGAGATGCTCACCGTCAGCCTGCTGAAAGCGCAGCCGGCCCACGTAGACGCCGGACTTCGCGTCGTGCGGCACCCGGTAACGGTGCGTAACCTCCCAGCCGCAGTCATACAGATCGTCAGAAGCGAGGCGCAGTCCGTGGCCGCGCTGCGGGTCCTGCCGCGGATCGTAATCGCCGAAACGATCCACTTGCGCGTCGAAGCCCGGGCCGCCGATCATCCATGTCGCGTGATTGATGATGCGGCCGTGACGACCATTGCCGGACACGTCACGAACACGATCGCCCTTTTCCTCGTCCAACGGCCAGCAGGCCAGGACGTCTTTGTCTTTGGGCGGCAACAAACCTTTCTGCGCGAAGCGCTCCATGACTTCTGCTCCGCTCAAGGCCCGCGAGTAGATCACCGGCATGGCGAGATCCGCGTCGGCAAAGCGCAGGCTTCGGCCTTCGTCACCCATGGCGCCAATCCGGAGCGGATGCCGGCCGGGCCGGCAGTATCCACCAAAAAACCATTGACCGGCCAGCTTGCCATCGACCCAGAGGAACTTCGTCTTGCCGTCCCAGGTGGCAACGATGTGATTCCAGCGGTTCTTTTGAAGCAGGCCCTCCGACGTGCGATGAATCACCGCCTCGTCCGGCGAATGACCGTCGCCCACGAAGAAGCCAACATAGCCGTTCTTTCCAACGCCCAGCGCAAAGCCATCGGCCGCCTGCTTGTCCTCCTGCGTGATCAAGCCAACCAGCTCGTTCAAGCTCCACGGCCGCACCCAGATCTCGAGCGAAAGCGCGGCAAGCTTATCCTCGATGTGCCGGTCGACGTGAACATACGAGCCAGGATGGATCGACTGCACCCGCTCCGCCACCGACGGGAAGATGTGCAACACGTCGTCCTTCGCCGGGCTATCGGGATCATGGCCCAACCGCACCACACTGAACTCGTACGTCGTGTCGGCACTGACACAAAATTCGATCTCCTCACCGGCCGCGACGCTTTCCTGCCGCGCGTAGGCATGGACGCCCGGTACCCGCAGCTCGCGATGGCCTGTCGCAGACGCCGACGACGCGGCGTTGAGTTTGGGGGCGGCGGCCAGCCCCGCCACGCCTAGGCCGGTCTCCCGAATGAAGCGCCGTCGATTGCGAGGAAGCATGGTCAACAATCTGCAAAGCGCAGGTGATTCGGCAACAAGGTAGGACGGATTTGCAACCTGCCCCGGAGAATTCTAGACACCCACTATTTGGCCTGCCGAGAGTCATCTCTTTTGAGTTTAGTGGGTGTCCAGAAAGGACAGAGGATTGTGGACACCCACTCAATAATCCGGCGCGGGATAATCGCGGAGACCCACTCAATGCCCTTCCGCGACTCCTGCCCTCTTGTAGGTGTCTAGGGAGTGGATGAGGACACCCACTTTTTGGTCAGTACCCTTCGCCAGAAACTAAACATAGGCATGGTGTGTGGCGACAACTAAACGTGAGCGTTGACGACAATTAAAATTGACCCCTCTGGGGGCGATTTTCTGGGGTGAAGCGGAGAACCGTTTGGCGCTGGTCGGGGTAGTG
>JBJXFS010000110.1:0-12851 GCA_046155625.1 Verrucomicrobiales bacterium
CGAGGACGAGGACGAGGACGAGGACGATTCCAAGCATCCTGAAGAGGCTTTTCGCCTGCAGGATTGTCCCTGAGGTTGAAGCCCATCCTTTTCGCCGATCATCCTCGGCTTCGACTCTCATTCCGCAGCCAATTCAATGTGGGAAATGGACAAACTCCAGGGCCTGGGCCGCTGGCCCAAACTGGTATAATGCGGGCCTTTGCCTCTTTGGTGGTGAATGCTGACTTCTGGCCAAGAACGGTGCGAGAAGGGCATGACAAGAGGGGCGGGGTGGGGCATTATCTGCGGTTCCCGCATGTCTCCCGAGGATCCACAATGGCTGAAATTTCGCGACGAGTTGGTCCGGTTGGCCCGTGATGGGGACCACGAGTGGCTGGATCAGGACGAGGTGCGGGCGGCGCTGGGCGAGGCGTATCGGAAGGGGTTGGATCCCGCCCTTATCATTTCCAGTCGAGCCGCCACCGCCACGACCGAGGAATTCGCCACTCGGTTAAGCCAGATTGCCCTCGGCGCGCCGGTGCGGATTCTGGCCATTGACGACGAGCCGGCCTTTGTCTCGTTGTTAAGGCTGAACCTGGAGAAGGCGGGCTCGTATCGAGTGCGCACCGAAACCGATCCACGGCGGTGGCGGGAGGCAATCGCCGAATTTCAACCCCACCTGCTGATTCTGGACATGGTGATGCCGGGCATCGACGGGCGCCAAGTTCTGGCCGAATTGCGGGCGTCGCCCGAGACGCGTCGACTGCCGGTGATCGTGCTGACGGCGATTCTGCAAAATGTTTCGCCGGAGGCGGTTCATCGCGAGGGAGTTTTGTATTTGTCGAAACCCGTGTCGTTAAAGGCTTTGCTCCATTGCATCGAGGAGCATCTGGCGGCATTTGGGCTGCGCTGAGCCTGGGAATGAGCGGGCTGAGGTGGGCGAACGGCTGGCCCCTCAACGATTATGGCTAGGCTCCCTGTCCGCGCTGGCCGTGCTGTGGTGATCGTGGGACTCCCGGGCCGCCAGAGCGTTCAGGCCAGCGCGCAGGGCGATCGGCCCCACGGTGGTCATCAAGGTACTGATGAGGCGGCGGCTTCCCGCGGCCCGCAGCAACCCGACGGCCAGCGGCAGTGTGCGCACGACGACGAAGCCGCCGGCGACCGCCAGGAGTGCCCAGGCGATCGGATGAGCCGTGACTTTTTGTTTGAGCGTGCGACTGACGCGGGCGGGCACGTCAAGTGCGGTGCTGAGATCGGCGGTGGCGCGCCTGACCTCGGCGCGACTGGCGGCCAGCTGTTGTTGCAGGTCGGCTATGGATTGGGGTGGTTCAGCCATTTTTGATCCTCGGCGAATTCGGCCCGGGTGGCCGGGAAAATCGGTTTTACGGCGGCGCGTGTTTTCAGCCACCAACCGGCCGCCACGGCCGCCGCGGCATGCAGTGCGGCGGCCACCGCGAGCGGCACCACCACATCACCCTCCATCCAGCGGCGTCCCACCCATAAAATCAGGGCGACCCAGCCAGCTACATAAGCCAATCCACTGCCCACGAGCATAATCACGGCCGCCAGGGCCAGACCTGCCAGTTGGCCCGCGGCCAACCGCGCCTCAGCGCTGAGCAGCGCCCATCGCAGGCGGACATGGTCCAGCCCACGCTGGAGCACCGCCTGCAGGGATGCCTTCAGGCCGGGAATTTCCTGGGATTGGGGTCCGTCCCCCAAGCCAGTGGGATTATCTGGGATGGCCATTCGGCCATTGAGCATACCCATGATCGCTGCGTTTGCCGCCGCAAATCGAGGCAGGGCGATTTCCCCAAAGCGGCCGGGGAAGATTTGTGTATGATCAAGGTCCATGTCCACACTTGCCCACGCTCCCACCGCGTTGCCTGACCCCCACGGTCATTTCGGCCGGTTTGGGGGGATGTTCGTTCCGGAAACGCTGATGGCGGCCCTGAAGGAACTGGAACACGAATACCTCGCGGCTCGCGCGGACGGGGCGTTTCAGCGGGAATTGGACGACTTGCTCCACGACTATGTCGGGCGGCCGACTCCCTTGTATTTGGCGGAGCGGCTGACCGGGCAGCTCGGCGGGGCGCGCATTTATCTCAAGCGCGAGGATCTTTTGCACACCGGTGCCCACAAGATCAACAACGCCCTGGGACAGGCCCTGCTGGCGAAGCGGCTGGGAAAGAACCGCATCATCGCCGAAACCGGGGCCGGTCAGCACGGCGTGGCCACGGCCACCGTGTGCGCCCGTTTTGGGCTGAAATGCCGGGTGTACATGGGCAAGGTCGACATGGAGCGACAGGCGTTGAACGTGGCGCGCATGCGTTTTCTGGGAGCCGAAGTCGTGCCGGTCACGGCTGGGCAGGCGACTTTGAAGGAGGCGGTCAACGAGGCGATGCGTGACTGGGTGACCAATGTGCGCACCACGCACTACATTCTGGGCAGCGCCCTCGGCTCACACCCGTTCCCGATGATTGTGCGCGATTTCCACCGCGTCATCGGCGTGGAAGCCCGCCGCCAAATCCTCGAACGCGAGGAGCGCCTCCCGGACTTGCTCGTCGCGTGCGTCGGCGGCGGCAGCAATGCGATCGGCTTGTTTCATGCCTTTCTTGGAGACGAGTCAGTGCGGTTGTGCGGCGTCGAGGCCGGCGGCGATGGCATCGTGCCGGGCCGTCATGCCGCCCGGTTCCAGGGAGGCCGGCTGGGCGTGCTGCAGGGGACCAAGACCTACCTGCTGGCGAACGACGACGGTCAGATTGATTTGACCCATAGTGTGTCGGCCGGGCTCGATTACGCGGCGGTGGGGCCGGAGCACGCCTATTACCGCGATCTGGGGAGAATCGAATACACCTATGCGACGGACGCCGAGGCTCTCGACGCGTTTCGCCGGCTCTCGGAGGTCGAGGGCCTGATTCCGGCACTGGAAAGCGCGCACGCCATTGCCGAGGTTCTGAAGCGCGCCCCGCTGATGAAGCGCGATGAAATCATCATCGCGAACCTCTCGGGGCGGGGAGACAAGGACGTGGCCCAGGCCGCGCGGTATGTTTTTGGCGAGGAGATGAAATTCTGACCGCGGCCGCTGGCCCCTCCGGGCGGTTACGGATGGACCGCGCGCAGGGCAAACGCCAAGGTGACTGGGATAGTGAAGAAGCTCACCAGCGTGGTAAAGACGAGCACTCGAACCGCCGTTGGTTCGTGCCCTCCATAGCGGCGGGCAATGATGATAGGGAAAACGGCCGCTGGCATGGCGGCCTGGACGGCCAGCACTTCGCGCAGCGTGGGGGTCATGGGAACCCAGTGGGCCACGGCCACCATCATCGCCGGCAGTAACGCCAGCCGAAGCGCAATCGCCCCGATCGGAGTTTTCCAGTCGGCCAGGGCCCCGGGCTGACGCAGCAGATCGCACAGCGTGGCCCCTGACACCAAAATACCCAGAGGGAAGGCGCAGTCGCCCATCATGCCGAGGAACCGGAACAGCCAGGCCGGATAGTAGGCGTCGAGTCGCAGAAAGTTGAGAATCACGCCAATGACGATTGATCCCACGATGGGGTTGAGCACTTGGCGCAACCCCTGCCGCCAGTTCCCGCTCAGCATCATGACGCCGACGGACCAAATGGCCAGCTCCACCCCCAACGTGTACACGAATACGACGCCCATCCAGGAGGAGTCAGGCATGATGGCCTCCATCAAAGGGATCGGGAGATAGCCGTAGTTCTGGACCGAGGTCGCCAGAGCAAATGTCCGCCGGCCATTGCCGCGGCGCAGCCCACAGACCGGCGCCACCAGCCAGCCAATCAGCAACCCGGCCAGCACCAAAGCCGCTCCCCAAAAAACTGGTGGCAACACATTTCCCGGTTCGCGCAGAGCTGGACTGACCATCACGGCGCTCAAAATAAAACAGGGATACGTGATGTTCACCATCAACGTGATCAACGTCGCATCACCCGCCGGGTGCAGCGCGCCCGACCGCCTGAGCCCAAAGCCGGCCGCCATGATCAGAAAAACAGGAAGCGTCGCCCCCAGAAGAGTCGCATACGATACCATCGGCGCCCGCCATCATGGCCGTGATCGTCCCGTGCGCCATGGGGCTTTCTTTATTTGGTTCTTGGTTCTTCGTTCTTGGTTCTTGGTTCTTGGTTCTTGGTTCTTGGTTCTTGGTTCTTGGTTCTTGGTTCTTGGTTCTTGGTTCTTCGTTTTTTTAGGTCAATAATTCAAATTCAATGGATTGTGAGACGAGAGCTCGGGATGCTTCGAATCGTCCTCGTCCTCGAAGTGACCGCTCCGCTCACCGACCTGTTCTCCCCCTTTCCCTCGGGCAAAGCCCGCTTTGGTCCGACTCCCGAATTCTGACAACTGGCTACTGATTACCGTCCGCCGACTGTCGCCGGACGCGGCTGCGGAGGCGGTCGATGATGAGTGATAGGACGAAGACGGCGGCCTGAACGAGCACGATGGAGGCGGAGCTGGAACCGTTGATGTGGTAGCTGAGCAGGATGCCGAGGAAGCTGGAGCCGACGGCGGTGGTTGCGGCGACGGCGAGCATGCGGTCGAACGAATCGGTCCAAAGGCGGGCGGTAGCGCCGGGGGTGATGAGCATGGCGACGACGAGGAGCAGCCCGACGGCTTGGAGGGAGACGACGATGACGACGGCGAGCAGGCTGAGGAGGAGGTAATGGAAGGCGGTGGCGGGGAGGGCGAGGACGCGTGCTTGTTTTTCGTCGAAGCAGAGGAGGAGCAGGTCGCGGCGTTTGGCGAGGATGAGCGCGATGACGGCAGCGCCGATGGTGGTGGTTTGCCAGACTTGGGCGCGCGAGACACCGAGGATGTTGCCGAAGAGGATGTGATCGAGATGGAGGTCGGTCTCGATGCGGCTGAACAAGACCAATCCGAAGCCGAAGAGGCCCGTGAAGACAACGCCGATCACGGTGTCTTCCTTGAGGCGGCTGTGAGTCTTCAACCAGCCCGAAGCCACGGTGCATCCGAGTCCGGCGGCGAAAGCGCCGACGGCGAGGGGCAGCCCGGCGAGGTGAGCGAGCACGATGCCGGGCAGGACGGCATGGGAGACGGCATCGCCCATGAGAGCCCAGCCTTTGAGCACGAGGAAGCAGGAGAGCACGGCGCACATGGCGCCCACGACAGCTCCGACGACGAGGGCTTCACGCAGGAACTGATACTCCAGCGGTTCGAAAAAAATGTTCATGCGTGCTCCTCCTTGGCGGCATGCCGGGCGCGGCGCCGGGTGGCGATCAGCCCATACTTGGGAGCCACGACCAGGACGATCACGAAGACCAGAGCCTGCAGGGTCACGATGCAGCCACCGGTCGCGCCATTGACGAAATAACTGGCGTAGGCACCGGCAACCGCGCAGCCGCCGCCGAGGCCGGCGGAAATCCAAAGCAGTCGGCCGAATCGATCGGTGAGCAGATGAGCGGTCGCCCCGGGGGTCACCAGCATGGCGACGACGAGCACCGCGCCGACGGCCTGGAGGGCGGCCACGGTGGCGGCCGAGAGCAGAACGAGCAGCCAGACGTGCAGGGCACGGACCGGCAGGCCGAGGGTGCGGGCCTGGGTGGGGTCGAAGCACACGAGCAACAGATCGCGCCATTTCGCGGCCAGGCCGAGGAGGACCAGGGCGGCGATGGCCACGACCTGCGCGAGATCGGGATCGGCGATGGCCAGGATATTGCCGAAGATGATGTTTTTGCGATCCACGGCGCTGGGGGTGAGCGAGATGATAAGCAGGCCGGCGGCGAAAAAACTCGTGAAGACGACGCCCATCACCGCGTCCTCGCGGAGTCGGCTTTTCAGTTTGATGAGAGCCATGGCGCCGGCGGCGAGCAGACCGGCCACGAAGGCGCCGGCCGCGAGCGGCCAGCCTGCCAGCATCGCCACGGCCACTCCCGGGACCACGGCGTGGGAAAGCGCATCGCCGAGCAATGACCATCCTTTGAGCGTGACGAAGGCCGAAAGAAATCCGCAAACCACGCCGACCAAGCCGCTCACCCAGATCGCGCGTAGCATGTAATCGTACTGCAGCGGTGTCAGCCAGTCACCGGCCATGGTCAGCGCTCGCCCTCCTGCTGTCGGCGTTCGGCGATCAACTCCTCCCGCCCTGAACGGTCCTTGTATTCGAGGTGCCCGCCTTTGCCGAAAACCAGCGGGCGTTCGTCGTCGGTCATGATTTTGACCGTCCGGCCGTCGTGGGGCTGGATGGTTGAGTGTTCGAAGTGGAACTGCCGGAGCACTCCGCCGAAGGCCGCGGTCAGATTCGCTTCGGTGAACACATCGGCGGTGGGGCCGGCCGCCAGCACGGTGCGGTTGATCAGTACGGCCTGATCGCAAAACTCGGGCACCGATCCCAGATTGTGCGTGCTGACCAGCACGATGCACCCGTCTGCGCGCAACTCGCCGAGAAGTTCGACAATCGCCTCCTCCGTCTGCACGTCGACACCCGTGAACGGCTCATCGAGAAGCACGACCCGGCCGCCCTGGGCCACCGCCCGCGCCAGAAACACCCGTTTTTTTTGCCCGCCGGACAATTCCCCGATCTGCCGGTCGCGGAAGTCCCACATCCCGACCCGCCGCAAGCTTGCCTCGACGGCCCGTCGGTCGGCCGCCCGCGCCAACCGCAGAAAATTCATCGAGCCGTAGCGCCCCATCATGACGACGTCGCGCACTCGCACGGGAAAATCCCAGTCGACCTCCTCGGCCTGGGGCACGTAGGCGACCAGATGACGGCGCAGGGCATCCCGCACCGGACGGTCGTTGATTTCCACCGTGCCGGCGGTGGGCCGGACAAACCCCATGATACTCTTGAAGAGAGTGCTCTTGCCGGAGCCGTTTGGCCCCACCAGTCCGCAGATCGTGCCGCCGCGAAGGTGAAACGAGGCGTCCCGCAAGGCCCGCTGGCCGTTGGCATAAACGACCGTGACGTCCCGCACCTCCAGGTGCAGCGGCTCGGGGGGCGGCGGGTCGGACGTGCTTTCGGCAGGCCTATGGTTCGAGAAATCCGCGCTGTATGGTTTGGGCGTTATATTCAAGGAGCTTCAAAAACGTGGGCGCGGGGCCATCCGCGGGAGTAAGTGAATCGACATAGAGCACACCGCCGTAGCGGGCGCCCGTCTCCTTGGCGACCTGACGCGCTGGCTGGTCGCTCACCGTGCTCTCGGAAAAAACCACGGGAATGCGGTTTTGGCGCACGCTGTCGATGACCGCCTGCACTTGCTGCGGGGTGCCCTGCGCATCGGCGTTGATCGGCCACAAGTAGAGTTCGCGAAGTCCGTAGTTCCGGCACAAATAGGAGAACGCTCCTTCGCTCGTCACCAGCCATCGTTTTTCCTCGGGGATCGCCGCCAATCGAGCGCGCACCGGACCGTCCAATGCCTTCAGCTTCTCCGTGTAGGCGGCCGCATTCGCCGTGTACACCGCCGCGTTCACCGGATCCAGAGCCACCAGCGCCTTGCGGATGTTCTCGACGTAGATCGCCGCATTCGCCGGCGACATCCACGCATGCGGGTTCGCCTTGCCCTCGTACGGACCTGACCCAATCCCCACCGGCTCAATCCCCTCCGTCACCAGCACGCTCGGCACTCCCCGCACTTCCTCGAAAAACTTCTCAAACCACCGCTCTAAATTCAGCCCGTTCCACAGCACCAAATCCGCTGACTGCGCCTGCACCACATCCTGCGGCGTCGGCTCATACCCGTGAATTTCCGCCCCGGGCCGCGTGAGGCTCGTCACCTCCGCCGCCTCTCCGGCCACCTCCCGCGCCATGTCTGCGATGATCGTAAACGTGGTCACCACCCGCTTCTTCCCGCCCTCCGGCCGCGCTGGCCCACCGCCACCCCCGCAGCCAGAGAGCACCCACGCCGCCGCCAACCACCCAAGCGATCGAAAGATACGCATGGGTCAGGATAAACATAAAAAATTAGTCGCAACTAATATTTTTAACTTTTCCTCTTGAATTGGCCGCGCTTGGCCGGATGCTGCCAGTCAGCAGGCGGAACCGAGGGACTATTTTCGATTTTGGATTTTCGACCGTCGACCGCCGACCCGATTTCACGCATGCCCGAATTACAGGACAGCACGACTGCGGTGCAGGATTACTTAGAGCAGATTCACAATCTGATCGAGGCGAAGGGGTATGCGCGGGCGGTGGAGATTGCCGGAAACCTGGGTGTCTCGGCGGCGAGTGTTTCGGCGATGTTGCGGCGCTTGGATGCGGAGGGATTCGTGGTGCACGAGCGATATCGAGGACTAGTGTTAACGGCGAAAGGGCGGGCGCTGGCGCAGGAGATCATCGAGCGGCACGATGTATTGACCCGTTTGTTGCGGCGTTTTGGGATCGATGAGGAGACGATTTACCGGGATGTAGAGGGGATGGAGCACCATATTTCCCCGCAGACGCTGAAGGTGCTCACGCTGGTCACGGAGGAATTGGAAGGGAATCCCGAGTTGCTACGCCGGTTGAAGCGGCGACTGTCGGCAGGCGCGGCATGAGCGCACGGCGCAGGAGAGGGTTGCACTTGGTGCCGGAATGGGGAGCATCGGAGGTTCATGCAAACGTGGTATTATCTCGATTCTGCCCGGCAGCAGCTCAGCGCGCCGGAATCTGAACTGCCGGGGCTGGTGGCTCGTGGGGTGATTTCTCCGGCCACCATGATGTGGACTCAGGGGGCGGCCGGCTGGCTGCCGGCATCGCAGGCGTTGCCTCGGTTGTTTGCCGGCGCGGGGGCGCCGCCGCCGCCGCCGACTGGGCAGCGGGCGCACGAGATCGATTTCGAGGTGATCGGCAACGAGATGCAGATTGTCGAGATCGAGCTGGATCCGGGCGAGACGGTGATCGCGGAGGCCGGTGGGATGAATTACATGGATGCGGAGATTCAGTTTGAAACGAAGATGGGGGACGGTTCGGCGCCGACGGGAGGCTTTGGCGGGATCCTGAAGACGATTGGAAAGCGGGTGCTCACGGGCGAGTCGCTTTTTATGACGCACTTTACCAACCGCGGCGCTGGCAAGAAGAAAGTGGCCTTTGGCGCGCCGTATCCCGGCAAGATCATTCCGATGAATTTGCGGGATTTCGGAGGCGAGATCGTGTGTCAGAAGGATGCCTTTCTGTGCGCGGCCTACGGCACGGCGGTGGGTATCGCCTTCAACAAGAAATTGGGAGCGGGGCTGTTTGGCGGGGAGGGATTTATCATGCAGCGGCTGAGCGGTGATGGGCTGGCGTTCGTTCACGCCGGCGGCACGATCATCAAACGCGAGTTGCGCGGGGAGCGGCTGCTGGTTGACACCGGCTGCCTGGTGGCATTGACGCGCGGCGTGAATTATGACATCGAGCGGGTGGGAGGATTGAAGAGCATGGTGTTTGGCGGGGAGGGGTTGTTCTTCGCCTCACTGCAAGGACACGGGACCATTTGGCTGCAGAGCCTGCCATTCTCCAGGTTGGCTGACCGGATCCTGGCGAGCGCCCCGAGCGGCGGCGGATCCTCAGTGGGAGAAGGGTCAGTGCTGGGAGGGCTGGGCCGTCTGTTGGACGGGAACTGAGGCGGGCGGCCTCAGAGGTTCTTGAGGAAGCTCTTGAGCATCGACAAGGTTTTTTGGTGCGACTGGATCCAGGACGAGGTTCCTTAAGTCCTCAGCCGCAGGTGGCCGATGATTCTGGATTCTGGCCTCCCCTCACGGGGGCGGCACTCGAAAGGGTTTGTTGGTGTACGGGCAGACCACTCTCGATCCGGTCGGCTTTCCGGTGACATCGACCAAATCACCCGGTTTGCCGAAGGGTGATTGGACGAGACCCGGCTTGTTCGGCACCCACGAGGCGGTCGGCATCTCCGGTTCCTTTGGCGTTTTCGGTTTGGAAGGCACCTCGGGTGGGCGTGTGGCCGGCGTTTTGATCTTCAAGTCACTTGTCGGCTTCGGTGCGGCGGGGCCCACCGAAGTGGACGCCGCGGTCGATGGGGTCGGGGAAACCGTTGGTGCGGGGCCGGCCGCAGGCGTGCTGGCGCCGTACTTCGAGGGTGATGGAGGGCCGGGCACGGATGGCGAGGGCTTGGCGGTCGTGTTCGCATCGCCCAGCAAATCGGGGACGGGTGACTCAGTGGCATCGGGTGCGGCGCCGGAGAGGAGCGGCGGAGCGTCCGCTGGGAACGCCGGATCCGGGAGGTTCACGTCCAAGGCCACCATCGGATCACCCGACTCCGGAACCCGGAAGATTTTGCCTGAAAATGGGCAATGCACCTCAGTGCCGGGAGGCAGACTGGTCACGTCGACCAACTGATGCCGCTCGGCGAATGGACTATACACATGCCCCGGCTTTCCATCGACCCAGGTGCCGAAGGGGGAGCTGGGATCCGCGGTGACGAGTGCGGCGTCCGGCGCGGTCGACACGGCGGGCGAGGGCGTGAGCTCCTGCACGGCCGGATTGATGAGCGGCTCCGTTGGATCAACAGAGCGCTCGACGACAGAGTCCCGTATCGAATCAGTGGGCGCCGGCGTGGGCGGCCCGAAGCTCTTTGTTTCCCGCAGCGATTTCTGAGGCCGATGGACGGCGACCCATGACTCGGGCGCCGAGGTCGTCGGACGCCCCGGTACCACAAATGGTTCCATGCTGTACGGGCACAGTGCTGTCTCGCCCGGTTTAAAGTCAGTCACATTCACCAACTTGCGTGACGGCGTGTGCGGGCTGTACACGTATCCCCGGTGCTCGGCCTCCACGGCCACCGGTATGGATTGCTCCGGCTTTCGACCTTCGGATTCGACCGATAAATCGGCTCCGGCCAACTGTTGCGTCGTATCCCTAGGTAACACCGAGCGCTTGGGCACGAATAATGCCTTCAACACCCCTTCATCCTTCACCCGCGCCCACATCTCCCGTGGAGGAACCGCACAGGAAACCATAGCTAGCCCAGCGGCCGCCGAGACGACCGCCCGAACCAACCACCTGAAATCCCGTTCATCGATCATGTGTTTCATGGTGTCAGTCGAAAAAGAAGCAAATTTCCGAATAATCGTAAATAAATAGTAGAATCCCACTCTCAAGGCAAGCCAAATCTTCAATCCGCGACACAGCGCAGACAAAAACCTCATGTTTGAGAATCCACTTGACTATTATTGCAAAATAAACCACATCCACCATATTCTCGGCTTATGCCTTCGCCCTTCCGCGGTTGCTCTCTTTTTGTCCAGCCCCATGCCCGGCGCCGGGCGCGCCCAACCCGTCATCGGTTGCGCGGCCGCGCGGCGGCGCTGATCATCGCGGGCATGGTGGGGTCGGTCGCGGCGGGGCGACTCGAAGCGGGAGTTGATTTGGCCATGGTTTCGCCGATGCCGGAGCCCGTCGAAGTGCGGGTCGCGCTGCCGGTCGATGAATCGGAGGTTTTGTCGCTGGTGTTGGAAGCGGGCGACGGAAAGAAGCTGGATCGCTTGTTTGCCTCCGGCGTGTCGACCGAGACTCGGTTGGCCAATGGGGATACGCCATTGTTGGCGGCAGTGCGCTTGATGCGGGCCGATCTGGTGTCGCTGTGTCTCGATTGGTGCGCGTATCCGGAGGCCCAATGTGGCGCTGGGGCGACGGCGTTGACGCTGGCGGTGGCAACGCGGCAGGCCGACGTGGTGAGGCTTCTGGTGGAAGCCGGGTGCGACCCCAATTATGCGCGGCCGGCGCCGGCGCCGGCGGCGGTTCGGGACGTGCTGGAGGAATCGTGGCTGGCCACGCAGTTGCGGCACGATCCTGGATTTACCCCGCTCATGCTGGCCGTGGTGCTTGGGGAGGAGGAGATGGTTGAATGGTTTCTCCAGGGAGGGGGCAAGCCGTACCAGCGCACGGCCCGGCACAAAATGGATTCTCTCACCTTCGCCTGCCGTATGGAGCAGATTCGTGTCGGGCAGCGCTTGCTCGGCCGGAATCCGGACGACCACGAGAGCCAAAAACTGGAGGTGGTGATTGGGGAGCAGCGGGTCACGCTGTTCCGGGGGGAAGAGGTGGTGTTGACCAGCAAAGTCTCGACAGGACGGAAGGGGTACGCGACTCCCACAGGAGAATTCCTCATCACGAGCAAACATCGGGATTGGACAAGCACCATCTACAAATCTCCCATGCCTTATCTTTTGAGACTCAATGCATCACCGATCGGCCTGCACCAGGGCGTCGTGCCGGGTTACCCGGCGTCGCACGGATGCATCCGATTGCCCGCCGGCAAAGCTGCGGCCTTCTTTAAAACCGCGCGGATCGGCGATCGGGTCTTGATTCGCCACTGACCCGAGTTCATTCATTGTCCCATGAAGTGGAAATCGTCGCTGCCGTCGATCGCAGCCGTCATCGTGCTGTGGGCATCGCCGCGTGCCGAAGCGAACCTGGGCAGCACTCTGGCCCAATGCGTCGAGCGTTTCGGCGCCGTGCGCGCCACCATGCCGGCGGTCGTCGCCGACTCGGACGCGGAGGCGGCCCGGTTCGACGACGGATCGCTCGGTGTCATCGTCCACTTCAAGCAGGGTACGGCCTGGCACATTTCGTACGCGAAGGGCTATATCTCCGATCCGGACAAGCGTCGGCTTCTGAAGGAAAACGGGGCGACCGGAGAGTGGATGCCGCGGCTGGGGGAGCTGTCGGGAAATATCTTCGTGTGGAACAACCGCGACGCCGGAATGGTCGCGTGCGCGGTCAACAACAAGTCGCTCAACTCTTTGGAAATCATGACGAGGGCCTGCGCCGAAGCCTTCGCTCGCGCCCGCGCGCAGCGCATCGAGGCGGCCGCCCTCACCCTCGCGGGCCAAGCACCGCCGAGCCCGCCCGCGGGCGGGCCCACCACCGACGCCGAAAAACCGGCGGCCCCGGAGGCGGCCCCAGAGGCGGGGCCGGGGGCGGGCCC
>JBJXFS010000117.1:0-51622 GCA_046155625.1 Verrucomicrobiales bacterium
TCCGTTGCTCCCCACGCCGCCTCGCAGCGACGCAGTTTCTTCAAAGTTCTCGCAGGCCCAACGGAAGCCTGCGGCCGGGGTCTCCCACCCCAGAAGAGGACGCTGCTCGGCAGCGCACGAGTGGCGGGCCGCGGCCGCCATGCCGGTGAACGGCTTTTCGCAAGCGGCTGTGATCGAAGCGGTGCCCGGAAGCGGTGCCGTCATGCTTTCGTGCCAGGGCGGCCACCCCCAGTGAACAACCAAGAACCAAGAACCAAGAACCAAGAACCAAGAACCAAGAACCAAGAACCAAGAACCAAGAACCAAGAACCAAGAACCAAGAACCAAGAACCACCCCCTCAATCCTCGCCCTCGCCCAATGAAACAAGGATTTCGCGGGGTTTGGCGCCTTCGCCCGGGCCGATGATTCCGCGCATTTCGAGGATGTCCATCATGCGGGCGGCGCGGGTATAGCCGAGGCGGAGACGGCGCTGCAGGAGCGAGGTGGACGCCCGATTTTCCTGCGAGATGACCTCCAGGCATTTTTCGTAGCAATCCTCGTCCTCCGTGGTGATTTCCTCGTCGTCGCCCAGGCCGTCGCCAGCCCCGTCCAGGCTTGCCTTGATGTCGGGCACGTAGCGTGGCTTGGCTTGGCCTTTGCAGAAATCGACGATGCGCGTGACTTCATCGTCGGTGACGAACGCGCCTTGGGCGCGGATAAGTTTGGCGCTGCCTGGTGGGAGATAGAGCATGTCTCCCTTGCCGACGAGTTTTTCCGCGCCCTTGGCGTCGAGGATGACGCGCGAGTCCAGGGCGTTGGACACCTGGAAAGCGATTTTGCACGGGATATTCGCCTTGATGACGCCGGTGATGACGTCGGCGCGGGGCGTTTGGGTGGCGAGGATGAGGTGGATTCCGGCGGCGCGTGCTTTCTGGGCGATCCGGCAAATGGCCACTTCGATTTCCGCCGGTGCTGTCTGCATGAGATCGGCCAATTCGTCGATGATCACGACGATGTACGGGTAACGGTCTGGCACCTTTGGGCCGAGGTCTTCTTCGGCGTAAAAGTCGTCCTCGCGGGACCAAACGGTCTCGGCGTCGGCCGTGGGATCGCCAGGCCGATCCGGATCCGGAATCACGCCCGAATCGTCCTTGTCGCGGCTGGCGCGGACGGCATGGGCATGAAATGCGGACTGTTCGATTTCCCGAAGAGGCGGTTGGTCGAGGAAGGCGCCATTGGGGTTTTCCACATCGTGCAGGGCTTCATCGGGGAGATCGGGCACCGCCGAGAGCGCCAGCTCATCCGGCGCGCTGGTCGAGCGTCCGGCGGGCGGTGTGGTGTCAAATGAACTTCCTAACACCACGCGATTCTCGGCGGGCGGGCGCGCGAGGGCGCTGGCGGCGCGGGCCGGCGCGGGTGAAGGCGGCGCGGTCGTTCTCGCCGACCGGGCGGCCGTCGGCGGCTTCGGGGCGATCTCGCGTTTGTTGAACGCCTCGAAATTCCGCACACCGACATCGGCAAAAACGCGATACCGGGCCTCCATCTCGTTGACCACCCAACTCAGGGCGGTCAGGGTTTTTTTGGGATCCGTAACGACCGGAATGACCAGATGCGGAAGGTCGTTGTAATGCTGCATTTCCACCACCTTGGGGTCGATCATGATGAAGCGCAGTTGCTCCGGGGTAAACTGAAAGAGCAGCGAACTGATGATCGAGTTGATGCAGACGGATTTCCCGGAACCGGTCGCGCCCGCCACCAGCAAGTGCGGCATCGAGGCCAGATCGCCGACGATCGTATGGCCGTAGACGTCTTTGCCCAAGGCGAGCGGCAGCTTCGCCTTCCCATTGGAAAAGGCCGGATCCTCGAGCAGCTCACGCATGGGGACGGGCACTTTGTCGATATTGGCGATTTCGATGCCAACGGTGTCCTTGCCGGGGATCGGGGCGAGGATGTTGATGCGTTCGGCCTTGGTGGTGCGTGCGAGATCGTCCTCCAGCGCGGCGATGCGATTCACCCGCAATCCCTCTTCGGGGTAAATCTCGTAGCGGGTGATGGTCGGGCCGCGGGTGATGTCGCCCGGCGCCACCTTGATGCCGAACGTCTCCAGCGTGCGGATGATGGTTTGTTGGGTCGCCAGGAGCGCCCCCTTGTCGGCCGGTTTGTGAGTGCTGGTGTCTTCGCTGGCCAGCAGATCGAGATCCGGAAGCTCGTATTGGGCAAATTCCTCGCTCGGGGTGGCGCCGCTCCCCAGGCTGGCCCCCGCGGCCGAGGCGCTGGCCGCCGCCTTCTGCTCGCGTGCTTTTCGCCGGATGTCGGCTAGTGACGGTCGGTTCACTGTGGCCGGCGCCCGCTCGGACGAATCAATAATCTTAGGCTCAGGTTTCGCCGGCAGACCGAGGTCAAGTTGTACCGCCACCTCGCCCACCGCCGCACCCGCCCCTGCGGCCTCCTTCGCCGCCCGCCCGCCCCGCGCCGGACGGTTCGCCCCAGGGACCGATTCCAATCCCAGACTCGCCGCCACCTCTGCTCCCGGTATGAGCAATTCGTCGTCGGCTTCGAGCAGTCGGCGGCGCGGAACCACGCTGTCCCCATCCGCGTCGGCTGCCGCTTTGGCTCCCCGGCGGCCACGGCGCGGCGCTCCCTGATCATCGCCCATCTCGCGCGGTGGCGGCACGGCAAATGGTTCCGCGGTGGCGATCGCCCGTTCGCGCCGGGCTTGGCTCTCGCGCCAACGTCCCATCAGTTCGTCCCACCCATCGCGGCACAAAGCCACGAAATGCATCGGATGCAGCCCGGTCACCATGATCAGGCCCGCCAGATAGGCCGTCCCCAAGAATAAAAAGGCCCCTACCCGCCCAATATTCGCTGCCAGCAGCCGGTCCCCGAGAATCCAGCCCAGCCCGCCACCCGGATTTGCCTGAAGAATCTTGTTCTCAAATGCCCAATCCATCAGCCAACTCCCCTGCACACTCAGCAACCCAGGCCCCGAAATCATCATCAACGCCAACCCGCCCATCGCCCGCCCCGTCAAGCGCAGCCGCGCCACCAACATCGACACCCCAAACCACACCATCGCCGTGGGCAACAAATACGCCGCCGCGCCAAACAACAACAGTTGGCAACCCGCGACAAAGGCCCCCACCGGTCCAATCACATTGTTGGACGGCTCATTCGGCCGGTCCGTCGTCGCCAGCGACCCACACAGCGGCCAGTCGTTGTGTATGTCCCGCGGATCATGAGAAACCAGGGACAAATACCCCGCCATGCCCAACACCAACAACACCAGGGCTCCCACCGTCCCCCACGGCGTCTCAAAATGAGTCGGTGGTTCGTCTTGCTGGCGGCGGGGTGAACGGCGTTCCATGGACACGAGCACGGCGGAGGCGGAAATCGACAGACACGCGCCCCGTCCCAAGCCACCCTGTGGCCAGAACCGGAGCGCGGAGAAATTTTAGACTTTTCCTGGGGCCCCGGCAATGATTTGTTTTGAATTTCCGAGATTTCCAGTCCTCCTGACCAATTATGATCCCAAATCAACTTGGCCGCGAGGTCGTCGTGGTTTTTGTCAAATTTCCGACTCCCGGTCAGTTCAAAACACGCTTGGCCGGCAGCCTGGGCGATGATAGGACACTACTCATTTATAATGAGCTAGTAGAGCTTACTTTTTCAGCCGTAGACGAGTGGACTCGCGGCGGCCCCGGAGGCATCGCCCCTCCCGCTCTTCGCTCAGTCCAGATCGCCTTTACCCCCGCCAGTCTTGAAGCCGAGTGTCGGGCGTGGCTCGCCGACGCCCTCCGGACGTGGCCGGCGCCACCCGAGTGGATTCCCCAGGTGACTGGCGATCTGGGCGTTCGTCTGCAACACGTTTTCCATGAATCTTTGACGACTGGTTTTTCCCGCGTTTGCGCCATCGGCAGCGATTGCCCCGGACTGACCGCGACGTTCCTTGAGCAGGCATTCCTTCATCTCGTGGGTCATGACGTCACGATCGGTCCCACCTCGGATGGCGGGTATTATTTAATAGGTTTGAACTCCCACCGGCCCGAGCTCTTCGCCGAGATCCCCTGGAGTACCGAAAACACCCTGAACGTCACCCTGGACCGCGCCCAGCACGCCGGACTCTCCGTCGCCCTCCTCCCCCCCCTCGACGATATCGACACCGAAGCCGACTGGCGGCGCTGGCAGGCGGGTCAGGACCGCGCTACCAGCTTGGAGTGAGCGAGCCATTTGGGTCCAGTCCATTGTGGCTCCATTGGGATTAACGATTTTCGATTTGGATTGGCGACTCATTTCGCAAACGCAGTTGGCACGGGCAGACAAAGTGCCTGTCACCTTATTTTCCCTTGTTCACCCATGCCCCGGTCCCCGCCGTGGAATTCCGCCACGGCGGATTTTTGCACGGGCGAAAAAAGCATGAAAAAATCGGGGGACGCCTGGGAGTGGCAGGCTAAGACCGCCATACTGACTCGAGCATTCGACTCGGACCGGTCGCTCGCAATGTCAAAACGTGTTCGTTTCCATGGCGGCCCCAGCCCGCCACTCCCAGTGAAACACTACTTTACAACCGTGCAAAAATCCGTCGTGGAAATTCCGCAATCGGAGAAAATTTGCGGTTGCCAATTTTCCACAACCTCCGCTAGTCTTTGAGCACCTCATGAAAAAAGCGTTTCTCATCCTAGTGACGATGGCCATTGCCGGATCGACGGTAGCCGACATCCAAGCCCCGCCCGGCGCCCAATATGGTCGGGTGGGCAAACTGAGCCGTGGACTGGCCAATTTGCTTTATGGCTGGACTGAAGTTCCCAGCAATTGGGAGAGGGCGGTGACGACGGATGGTGCGTCGTACGGCCTTTATGGAGTCCTGTGGGGATCGCACAAGACGGCCATCCGCATTGGGTGGGGGCTGTATGAAGTGGTGACCGCCCCGTTCCCGACCTACAAAGGTGGATTCAAGGCTCCCTACCTCCATAAAATCGAGCGCAACCCGCAGAACGGTTATTCGAACATGCCGCCTGAACTGGGCTTCGATGGTGGCGCGGACTACAATCGCACGCAGCGGTATTAGGCCGAGACCGCTTAAGTTCCTTTACTCCAGAGCCCGTCGGCCTTGTGCCGACGGGCTTTTTTTGGGGAGAAGCTCCCGACAGCTGTGGGTGTGGTGCGCTGCGAGTCGCGGGCTGCGGCAGCCATGGAAACGGACCTGTGTTGGCTTCGGTGGCGACCGCTCTGAGTCGCATACCGGAGTCGCTCTGGCGGCCAGAGCCCGCCACTCCCAGCCATTGCCGTTCTTTTACGCCCTTTCTCCCGTGCCAATATCTGCCCTGGCGGCTCGTGATTGAATGCAGTTCTCCCTTGAATCCGGAAGCCGCGAAACCGACATCTCGGCCTGATGCTGATCCGCCTCATCCGGCGCCTGTGTTCCCTGGTCGCGATCCTGGTGGGGGTAATCCTGCTGGTATTCGTCCTACTGCGCGCGGCGCCAGGAGACCCGTTCATCAGTGAAAAATCGCTGACCGCTCAGCAGATCGAGGAGAAGAAACGCCAAATGAAGCTGGATGGATCGCTCGGCTCGCAGGTGACACGGTATTTCGCCGACTTGCTGCACGGCGATCTGCGGGTTTCCACCAAATACAAAGGCAAGAGCGTTGCGGAGATCTTGCGCCAGAGCCTGCCGGTGTCGTTTCAATTGGGGAGCCTGGCATTTATTCTGGCGACCGTTGGGGGCGTCTCGCTTGGCGTGGTAGCCGCGCTTCGGCGCAATACCTGGGTCGATTACGCGGCCATGATCACCGCCCTCGCCGCGATTTCGCTTCCGGCCTTTATCACTGGACCGATCCTCATCGCCATTTTCGCGCTTTGGCTCGGCTGGCTGCCGGTCGGCGGTTGGTTTGCCTGGCCGACCATGATCCTGCCGGCCATCTGTTTGGCCGCCCCCTACGTCGCCTACGTCGCTCGTCTCATGCGCAACAGCCTGCTCGACGTGCTCAATCAGGATTTTATCCGCACCGCCCAGGCCAAAGGATTGGCTCCGGCCGCGGTCGCCGTGCGCCATGCCCTGCGCGTCGCCATCTTGCCCGTCGTGACCTTTCTAGGCCCGCTGGCCGCCAACCTTCTCACCGGATCAGTCATCGTCGAAGCCGTCTTCGGGGTGCCTGGCGCCGGCCAATACTTTTTCCGCGCCATCGAAAACCGGGATCTCTTTCTCCTGCTCGGCGTCGTCATGGTTTATTGCACCCTGCTCGTCGCCCTGAACTTCCTCGTCGACATCGCCTACACCCTGCTCGACCGCCGAATCAAACTCGATGCCTGACTCTCCTGCCCCGCTCGCTGCTTCGACTTCGGACGGTTGGCGCCGCCTGCGCCGGAATCGCGCCGCCGTGATCTCGCTTTGGTTTCTTGTCGCCATGGTGTTGGCCGCCGCCCTGGGGCCGTTTTTCATCGCCGCGGAAAAGAAACGCCCGTCCAATACCCCCTTCGCCCGCCCCGGTCAGTCCGCCGTCTTGGAGATCACTGACCCTCAGGACGCCACCCAGGTCGTTGGGACCCGTCCCACCACCTACTGGTTCGGCAGTGATGACCACGGCAAGGACGTCCTTCACCGAGTCCTCACCGGCGCCCGTGTCTCGCTCGTCGTCGGACTGGCCGCTGCCGCCGTCAACTTGCTCATCGGCGTCGCTTACGGAATCACCGCCGGCTACTTCGGCGGCCGCATCGACGCCCTGATGATGCGCGCTGTCGACCTGCTCTACGCGTTGCCGCGCATCCTCATCATCATGGTCCTCGTCTCCGCGTATTCCGACGGGCTGGTCGACGCCCTGGACGCCGGCCGCCGATGGGCCCAACAGCACGGCTGGCCGTTGCTAGAACATTGGCTCGGTCTGCTGTTGCCGTACTACCGCATGGTGGTCGTCATCCTGAGCCTCGGACTGATCGAATGGCTCACCATGGCCCGCATCGTGCGCGGCCAGGTCCTCGTCCTCCGCGAAGCCCAGTTCATCACCGCCGCCCGCGCCATGGGTCAGCGGGCCTGGAAAATCATGGCCCGCCACCTCCTCCCCAACTTGTGGACGGTCATCCTCACCTACCTCACGCTGACCATACCCGCGGTCATACTGACCGAGTCCTTTCTCAGTTTTCTCGGCCTCGGCATCGATGAACCCGCCGCCAGTTGGGGATCGCTCCTCAAACAAGGAGCTCAGGTCATCAACCCTCTGGAAAGCCGCTGGTGGCTCCTCGTCTTCCCTGCCGCCTTCCTCAGCACCACCCTGCTCGCCCTCAATTTTCTTGGCGACGGCCTCCGCGACGCCTTCGATCCACGCGCCCGCGATTGACGGATTCTTGGAGTGCGGCCGCACGAAGCCGCTTTCGATCATCGCGGCGTGTCGCCTCTCACCCAAAGCTCGGACATGTCCGAGCCCTCCAGTACCCCATGCCCATTGCATCTTGCCCCGGGGAAAATCGCCGTACACTGCCGTTTTTCGCGCATGAGCCAGCTCCGCTCCGATCATGATGTCCGCACCGTGGCGAGTCACTTCGCCATGTCCGGTGAATTCCTCGGCTCAAGCCCGTGCGGCGCCGGCCACATCAACGACACTTACGAAGTCCGATTCTCCCAGGGCGGCGTGGCCATGCGTTACATCCTCCAACGCATCAACCACCACGTCTTCAAACGACCCGACCTCGTCATGGACAACATCAGCCGCGTGACCCAGCACATCGCGCGCAAGTTGCGCCAGGCCGGCGCCGCCGAACCCGATCGCCGCGTCCTGACTCTCATCCCCTGCCGCGATGGCCGGATCTGGCATCAGGACGCCGCCGGCAATCACTGGCGCGGATACGTCTATGTCGAACGCGCCACCGCTCACAATCACGTGGACGACCCCCGCCTCGCCACCGAGGCCGCCCGCGCCTTCGGCGAATTTCAGAATCACCTGACCGACCTGCCCGGCGGCCGCCTCGCAGATACCATCCCGAATTTTCACCACACCCGCAGCCGGTATGACACCCTCATGCGCGCCGTCGAGGAAAACCGCGCCGGCCGCGTCCAGAACGTCCGCGACGCCATCGACTTCTGCCGCGCGCGCGAAGAAATGGTCGATGTCCTCCTCGATCTTCAGGCCAAGAGCCGCCTGCCCGAGCGCGTCACGCACAACGACACCAAAATCAACAATGTGATGATGGATGACTCCACCGGCCGCGGCGTCTGCATCATGGACCTCGACACCGTCATGCCCGGACTCGTGCTGTATGACTTCGGCGACCTCGTCCGCACCACGACCATCTCGACCGCCGAGGACGCTCCCGATGCCAGCAATGTTCAAATGCGCCTTCCGATGTTCGAAGCGCTGGTGCGCGGATACCTCGAAGGCGCCAGTTTCCTGACCGACGCCGAAATCGACTACCTCGCCTTCTCCGGACGCCTCATCACCCTCGAGGTCGCCCTGCGCTTCCTCACCGATTACCTGGAAGGCGATCACTACTTCAAAATCAAACACCCGCGCCACAACCTCGACCGCTTCGACGTCCAGGCCGCGCTCGTCCGCTCCATGGAAAACCAAGGCGACGAAATGCGCGCCGTCGTGGACAAATGGAAGGGCGTCAGTTGCTGACGGCTCACACTTAAACGATAATGGGGGAGCCAGATGGGCGCATACGCCCCATAGGCCCCATAAGGCGCATACACCCAATAGGGCAAAATCCTCACTTTCGAAAAGTCCCATTCAGCTTACAGGAGTGTTTGTTGCATTCGCCTCGTTCACACACATCCAGCCCCTTTCGCCCCCCACCCCGCACGTGACTGCCCCTTCATCGCTGGCCGAAGACGAATATGAGAGAAATTTAAAAAGAGACATGCCCGTCACCTGGGCCGTGACGCTCTTCGGACCCTTCGTTCTCACGCTGGTTCTCCTGGCCTCGCTCTACGTGGCCCATGGGCCTGGGTATGTCTCCAAGCTGATTGGCACCGCCTTGGCCACTTTTTTCTTTTTCGGACGCTTTGTCATTCTGGGTGGCGCCGACCCGGAGCTGGAAGAATTGCAGCAGTTTTTAAGCCCGGAGTTTCTTTTTACCATGGTCGTCTACATGGACGCCATGGTGGCCATGATGTTTGTCTTCCACGCGGCTTTCCTTTTTAAGATCCCCTGGATCGGCCCGCGGCTGCGCGATCTGGCCAACGACGGGCACTTTATTCTCAAGAAGAATCCATGGATGCGGCGGGCGGCCGTGCTTGGTCTGGTGGCCTTTGTGGCCTTTCCGTTGGCGGCCACGGGCAGTGTGGGAGGCGCCATCCTTTCGCGAATTCTGGGTCTGCCGCGTCTGCGCGCCTTCTTTGCCATCGTCGCGGGAAGTCTCGTCGGATGCGGCATGATGTATTTCGGGTCGCAACTGATCAATCGGTATCTGCCGCGCGACAGTTCGTGGACCACCATCGGCGGTGTTGTGGTGATCGCCGGCATCATCGTCTTCCTAAATGTGTGGTACCGCCGGCTCAAGGAGCGCGAAGAGGGATTGGAATCTGGACGCGCTCATCCCGCGGTGCCCGCCACGCACCCCAAGTAAGGGCATGGCGTCAATGGGCGGCCATACGGGCGGCGTGACGATCCCGCGCCCATTCGGCGATCTTCAGCGACATTTGGCCGATAAGTTTTTCCCCATTGACCGGTTGCGTCGTTGATCCCGCATGGATCACCGGCGCCAGCAGATAAGCTGGACCGCCATTCGCACTGGCGTCAATCGCGGCCATCTCCAGGGCGAAGTTCGAGATCAGTCCGCTTTTGTGATAAAACCGTGCGGTGGGAAAAATGGATTCGGCGGCCATCGTCCAGGCGATGGGTCCTGAGGCTTCATTGCGCGTTTCCAATCCAGTGAGGCCGTCTCCTCCGCCGCGGAGAAACCTGAGCTGTTCGGCCGTTAGCCGATAGCGTTCCGATTCCGGCAGCTCCTCGTGGTAGAGGATACGGCGCAAACACTCGACCAAGTCCCGCGGCGTGGTGACATTGCCGGTTTTCGCGTCGAGAACCGTGCCGCCGCGTTCCTCGGAATAAGAGCGCCCGCTCCACGTGTGTTCATGCGTCTCGGACATCACGCCATCGGCGCTGCGAAGGCGGATGCGCTGCGGTTGCTCGCGGATGTAATTCCATGGCCGCGCCGCGACATACCCCCGCATCAAGGCGGATTGCCGAAACCCACGCCCGGGAATCAGAAACCGCGTGTTCAGTCGGTCGATCCCCACCAGCCGCAGCAAAAGAGTGTAATCTTCATTGGATGATCGCCGAAAGTTTTCGCTCAGCATTTCCCGCATGCTCCTGGCACAATCAAGCACCCAGCGCCCGTTCGGTTCGCGGTGTTCAAAGGTCGCTGTGGTGTCGAGCGGAAATCCTCGCTCGGTCAGCAGTTCCAGCGCCGCCACCACTGCGTACACCTTGATCGTGCTCGCCGGCCAAAAATCCGTGGCCCTTCCAGTCCCTTGATAATCGGTCCAGACAAAAGTCGGCCGTCCCGTCGGGTCCCGGACTACTTCGCACACACTCGCCCACTTTTTTAATTCCGGCGCCACACCCTCCAACGCCCTATCCAGCGCGGCATCCCGCCCTGGTTCCGAATCCACTTCGACGACCGTCCGTTCGGCGGCTGCCCATCTCAGACCGGCCACCGCCGACCCCATGGTAAAGGCACGTCGATTCATTGTTGGGAATCTAAGCGCGTCCGCCATCGCCGCAAGCCAGCCGCCTGCGGGGTTAGGCCATGTAAAAATCTAAGAACCCCCAATCATCCATGGAAACAATTGTGAATCCGCATTGCCAAACTGCCGGTCATTTTCTACGGTCAACCTCCGGGTGCAGTCCCGGCCCCTACATGCAGAAGAAATCGGCACTTGGCAGAGGTCTCGGCGATCTCATTCACGCCCCGCCGGTGCGCCGCCAGGAAGCGGCCCCGGCTCCAGGCTCCACCACCCCGGTGGTGGGCGAGGTGGTGCGCAAAGTGGCATTGGATAAGATTGTCCCGAGTCCACTCCAGCCACGCAAAAACCTCAAGGAAGAGACGCTGACCGACTTGGTGGATTCGATCCGAGAGCACGGCGTGATCCAGCCGCTGATCGTGCGCGATGTGGATGGCCATTACGAGCTTATCGCGGGCGAGCGCCGTTGGCGCGCCTGCGCGCGTCTGGGTGTTCCCGAAGTCCCCATTATTGTTCGCACAGCCAGCGACCAGGACGTGCTGGAGCTGGCTCTCATCGAGAACCTGCAACGGGAGGACCTCAACGCGATCGAGGAAGCGGAGGCCTACGCGCGGCTGGCCCGCGAGTTTTCCCTGCGACAGGAAGACATTGCCCAGCGCGTCGGCAAAAACCGCGCCACCGTGGCCAACGCCATCCGCCTGCTCGACCTCGCAGGCGACGTGAAGGACCTCCTCGCCGGTGGCCAGCTGTCGGTCGGGCACGCCAAAGTCCTGCTCAGCCTGAAGGACGCCGCCCTGCAATCGGCCGCCGCCCATCAGATCGTCCGGCGTGCCATGACCGTGCGCGCTACCGAACAATTGGTCGGCGAAACAGCGAAAAATGGCCGACTGCCCGGGGGGCCGGACGGCGCCAACCCCGGCACCGCTCGTAAACCAACCGCGGTTCGGTCGCAAACCAGTGCCGAGGTGCGCGACCTCGAGGAAAAACTCCGAGAACGTTTCGCCACCAAGGTCACCATTCACCACGCGGAAAAAAAGGGTCGCCTGGAAATCGAATATTACGGAAACACCGACCTTGATCGCATCCTCGCCCTCATGGGGCTGACATCGCGCTATGACATGCTCTAGGCCGCCGGCCATGCCACCGACCGGTGCCGCCACGCGGCCGACACGTACCACCTCCCCGATTCCACCTTGGGCGAGTGGCGTTGCTTTGATCTCCGCACTGATGGTGCCCGCCGCCTGCCAAAAAAGCCCGGAAAAAGCCGGGGCCCCCACCCCTCCCGCCGCTACCTTGTCAGCACTCCCGCCCTACGATGCCGCCACCGGTCTCCATCGCGAGGTGTCGGGCGAGCGAGCGCTCGAATGGGCTCGCACCCTGGTCGACTTCGGACCGCGGCCCTCGGGGTCCGAGGCCCTGGAGAAAACGCGGCAATTCCTCGAACAGGAATTGCGTCGGCTCGGTTGGGCAACCCAGCGCCAGTCGTTCGAGGACACCACTCCCCGCGGCCGCCTTACGTTCGTCAACCTGCGCGCCCGCTTGAACTCGACCGCGCTCGACCCATGGGAACGTCCCACGCCTCTCCTCATCGCCTCCCACTACGACACCAAATACTACACCGAATTTCAGTTCGTCGGCGCCAATGATGGCGCCAGCGGAAATGCGCTCAAACTCGAACTCGCCCGCGTTCTGTCCACGCGCCCGGCCCTCGCCGAACGCGTCGAATTGGTCTTTTTCGACGGCGAGGAAGCCACCATCGACTACACCCCGCTCGACGGTTTGCACGGCAGCCGGCACTACGCGCGCGCCTGGCGCGAATCGCCGCGCGACCGCCGCCCGCGCCGTGGCATCCTTCTCGACATGGTCGGCGAAAAAGAACTGCGCATCGAAATGCCCGCCAATCAAAGCTCCGGCCCGCTCCGTAAACTCGCCCTGCAGGCAGCCGCCGACGCCGGCCACGCTCCGCAATTCGGCCTGTCATCACAGGAAATCATCGATGATCATGTCCCCCTCGGCATGGCCGGCCTGGAGATGGTTAACTTTATCGACTTGAACTATCCCGTCTGGCACACCGCCGACGACACGATCGATCAGTTGAGCGCCGAGAGCCTGGCCATCGTGGGGCGCGTGACTCTCTTGCTGGCCGAAAAGCACATCCTGCGATAACGCTCCCGCGAGAAACCCACCCGATCATTCGGCCTTGGGGCCGTCTGCGGCCTCAGCGCCCGCCGTCTTCTTGTCGACGTTCCCCTTTTCTCCTGGCGTGGCGGTCTCGGGCTTGTCCGAGTTGTCCGGTTTGAGGAACATCCGGCCTTCCTTGTAGTTGATGACGGCGTCGAGCTCCCGCAGGAACTCGGCACCAAAGAGCGCATCATAATTCCCTTGCCCGGCAATGGCCGTTTTGTGGATGTCGGCACTGAGCGCGACCCGATCGCGGATGACCGCATCCCCCAGCGTAATCTCCGGCACCTTGGTCAAGGCCGCCGGAGCTTCACCGCCGATCCCGCGAATCACTTGATCCATCGGCCCCACTTCCAGCTTGGCCACACTGCTCGCGAACTTCACATCCATCACGCACGAATGCGCCCCGGTGTCGATTAGAAACCGCGTTTTGGTCGGTCCAATCAATCCATCGATCAAGATGTGATTTCCCTCGAGCCGGTACTGGAACGACTGGTAGGCGCGCAGCTCGAGCAATTCCTTGACCGTCAGTGTCCGCCATTCGGGGTTTTTGGTCAGGTTGTCGCGCAGCTTGCTCCATTTTTTGATGATCTCCTGGTCCTCCTCGCTCAGTTTATCGAACGTGAGCTTGCTCACCGTGTCCCCTTGCAGCCGGAAGGTCGCCTCCGTTTCGGTCTTGTCGATCAAGGCGGCTTGGAAATTCCGCGCTCCGTCCGCGCTCGTCCAGCGGCGGAAATCGGCCTTGGGTTGGCCAGCGGCCTCGGGAGGCGTGCTGCCCGGCGTGCTTTTGCGGATCACATTGTCCGGTTTCAAAAAAATCCGGCCTTCGCGATAGCTGATCACGGCGTCCAGTTCCCGCAGGAAATCGGCTCCAAAAATCACTTCAAACTGGCCCGGCCCACCGCCGATCGGAATGAAGTCGGTGGCCAGAAGCTTGCGGTTCTCGACCACCGTATCACCCAACTTGAGGCTGGAAACCCGCGTGACGGCGGCCTTTTGCTTCCCGGCCACTCCGTGAATCTCCTGGTCGTATGGCCCAATCTCTAGCTTGGCTTCCTTGGCGGAAGCATCGTGGATGATGGACGAGTGGGCGCCGGTGTCGATCATGAACCGCATCGCCTTGCCCCCGACTTCACCGTCGACATAAATGTGGTTTCCCTCGATGTCGAACTCGAACGACTGGTAGCCGCGCAACTCGAGCATTTCTTTGACCGTGAGCGAGGAAAACTCCGCGTTGTTCAGCAGCTCGTCTTTGAACTTCGTCCACTTGCGAACAAACTGCTGGTCCGGTTCGCTGAGCAACCGAATCGGCTGGTTCAACTCCCTTCCATTTTGCAGCTTGAATGAGACCGAAGTGGGCGTTTTTCCGGTGATGACGGCGTAAATTGTCTTGCCGTCGCTCAACGTGAACCGCCGGAATGTGGCGGCTTGCTGGCCAAAAACGGTGCCGGCCCACAATACGAGAGCGGAGGCGGCAAGGACTGTCGGGGAAACGTGTCGGCGGTTCATACGGCGAGGGGATACCATGGCGATGGATGTGACCAGATGAATCATTGCCCGCATTCCGCCCCGGGCGCAAACGATTAACGACAGGGCGGGCGGGGCCAGAACCTGGATCTTGCCAGCGCCGGGGGAACAGGTTAGATGGCCTGATGGGTGAATTAGCCGCCATTCTCGCCGCTTTGCTGGCCGCCACGGTGGCTGAGGGGGCCGATTTACCGCCGGCGGCCCCGCGGACGGTGGACTTTGTGACGGACATTCAGCCGATTTTCGAGTCCGCCTGCGTCCAGTGCCACGGGCCGGAGAAGCAGCGTAACGACTACCGGCTCGACGCCAAAGCGGTGGCGATGACGGGCGGCTCCGTCCACGGGCCCAACATCATTCCGGGCCGCGGCGCAGAGAGCCCGCTCCTCCGGTTCGTGGCCGGATTGGATCCGGAAATCAAAATGCCGCCCAAGGGAGACCCGCTGACCACCGAACAAATCGGCTTGCTTCGGCGCTGGATCGACGATGGGGCGACCTGGCCTGATTCGGCCAGCCTCCAGCTCGAGGACAAGGCCGACTGGTGGTCGTTGCGGCCAGTCGTCCGGCCGGCCATTCCTCCCCTGCCGCCCGGCGGCCGGAATTCGATCGACGCATTCATCGGTGCCAAGCTGGCCCAGCATGGGATTTCGCCGGCCCCCGAAGCCGATCCGCGCACGTTGATTCGACGGCTCTATTTTAACCTGACCGGATTGCCGCCTGCTCCCGAGGAGGTCGAGGCATTTGTCCATGCTTGGACGGCTCCCGATGACCGCGAGGCGGTTTACGGGAAACTGGTCGATTCGCTCCTGGCCTCCCCGCGGTATGGCGAACGCTGGGCGCGCCACTGGCTCGACGTGGTCCATTACGGCGAGACCCACGGCTATGACAAAGACCAGCCGCGCCCGAACGCCTGGCCGTATCGCGACTACGTCATTCGCTCATTCAACGAGGACAAACCGTATCCTCGATTCGTTCAGGAACAGATTGCCGGCGACGTCCTGTTTCCCGGCACGGTCGACGGCGTCACCGCCCTCGGTTTCATCGCTGCCGGCCCCTGGGATCTCATCGGCCATGCCGAAGTGCCGGAATCGAAAATCGATGGCAAAATCGCCCGTCACCTCGACCGCGACGACATGGTCTCGAACACCATCAGCACATTCAACGCCATGACGGTGCATTGCGCCCAATGCCACGATCACAAATTCGATCCCATTAGCGCCGAGGATTATTACGGTCTACAATCGGTCTTTGCGGCGCTTGACCGCGCCGATCGACCCTTCGACGACAACCCCGCCATCACTGGCCGTCGCCAGGAACTCACCGCACGTCAGCGCGCGCTCCGAGCGCGCCTCGGCGCGGCCGAGGCCGCTGCCAGAGGGCGGTCGGGGGAAACACTTGCCTCGATCGATACACTGATCGCCTCACTGAAAAAGCCGGCCACGCCAGCCACCCAGGGATGGCATTCGGTTCTCGAATCATCGGCCACCAGCGTCAAATGGGTCCAGCTCGATCTGGGCGCCACCCCGGTCGACATCCGCCGCTTGGTGCTCCATCCCTGCCACGACGATTTCAACCAAATTGGCGCCGGATTTGGGTTCCCCGTGCGTTTCAAACTCGAAGCTTCCGACGATCCGGAGTTTCGCACGGGGGTTCGTGTCGTGACCGATCAGACCGCCACCGACTTTCCCAATCCGGGCATCAAGCCGGTGGCCTACGACGTCTCTCTGAGAGTCCGATACCTGCGCTTAACCGCCACTGTACTCGCGTCGCGCAAAGATGCGTTCATGGCGGCGCTGGCCGAATGGCGCGTCGAGGATGCGACCGGCGCGAATGTCGCGGCCTCGGCTCAAGTAACGTCACTCGACAGCATCGAAACCCCCGGTCGTTGGACTCGCGACTATCTGGTCGATGGCCTGTCCCCCGGCAACGCGGCCGATCCGGCTGACACCGCCCGGACGCTCGACCACTTGCAGCAGGCCCGACGGCTCGTGATCCAGGCGATGCTCGGGGCCGATGGATTTGCCGCACTGGAGGCCGATGAAAAAGAATCGGCCATCGTGGACAAAGAAATCCAATCATTGCCCGCGCCCCGTCTTGTCTACGCCGGAACGATTCACCACGGCGGTGGCGCCTTCGTCGGTACCGGCGCCACGGGCGGCCAACCGCGTCTCGTCACCGTTCTCGCCCGGGGCGACGTTCGCCACCCTGGCCGGCCGGCCATTCCGGGCTCTATCTCGAGTATTCCAGGCCTGACCGCGAGGTTTGACCTCCCGGCCAACGCCCCGGAAGGCGCCCGACGCGCCGCCCTAGCCGAGTGGATCACCGCACCCAGTCATCCGCTCACATCGCGAACGATCATCAACCGCGTCTGGCACTACCACTTCGGCCGTGGCATCGTCGACACACCCAACGATTTCGGCCGTATGGGCGGCCTGCCAACCCACCCCGAACTCCTCGATTGGCTCGCCCTCACTTTCCGCGACGAGTATCGCGGGTCCATTAAACAACTCCACCGACTCATCGTCACCAGCGCCACCTACCGCCAAACCTCCAGCGTCGACAACCCGGCCGCCACGCGCCTCGACTCGGAGAATTCACTGCTCTGGCGCCAAAACCGACGGAAACTCGAGGCCGAAGCCGTCCGCGACAGCGTGCTGGCCGTGGCCGGCAAACTCGACCTCACCATGGGAGGACCCAGCTTCAAGGACTTTGTCGTCGAACGACCGGAACACTCGCCACACTACCAATATCACCTCGCCGATCCCGAAAATCCCGCTCTGCATCGCCGCTCGATCTACCGGTTCCTCGTCCGCAGCCAGCAACAACCGTGGATGGCCACCCTCGACTGCGCCGACCCATCCATGATGGTCGAAAAACGCAACCAGACGATCACGCCGCTCCAAGCGTTGGCCCAGCTCAACAACCAACTCATGGTCTCCATGGCCCGCCATTTCAGCGCGCGCGTCGCGGCGGCCGGGCCGGAAATCGCCGGCCCATTGACTTTCGCCTTCCGCCTGGCCCTGCAACGCGATCCATCGGCGGAGGAACTCGCGGGGCTCGCGGAATACGCTCAGGCTCATGGCTTGGCCAATGCCTGCCGGCTCCTCATAAACCTCAACGAATTCAACTTCATCGATTGAGCCCCATGAACTCATCTCCGTTTCACCGCTTCCGTCCCGGCCGCGCCCTTTCCCGCCGCGAATTCCTCTGGCAATCCGGAGGCGGGCTCGGCGGCATCGCGCTCGCCGCCTTGCTGGGCAAAGAAAACGCCCTCGCCGTGGGGCCAGTGCCCGGCACCCCCGTCGTCCATCACCCGCCGCGCGCCAAGCGCGTCGTGCAGCTCTTTATGGCCGGCGCGGCCAGCCATATCGATTTGTTCGACTTCAAACCGGAGCTCGTCAAACGCCACGGCCAGCCAAGTAACTTCGGCGAGCACGTCGAGGCATTTCAAGACGGCCTGGGTCCGTGGATGCGGCCGGTTTGGGATTTCAAGCCGTACGGACAGTCGGGCAAACTCCTCAGCGACGTCGTGGCCGACCTCGGGTCGGTCGTCGATGACATCGCCTGGGTGCACAACCTCATCGGAAAGACCGGCATCCACTCGCAGGGGACACTGCTCCAGTCGACCGGTTTCAACCGTCCCGCCTTCCCCTCCATCGGCTCGTGGGCCAGTTATGGACTCGGCTCACTCAACGAAAATCTACCGGCCTTCGTCGTCTTGCCCGACCACCGCGGGCTCGCTTCCAATGGCACCAAGAATTGGGATTGTGCCTTCCTGCCAGCACAGCACCAGGGCACCGTAATCTTTCCTGATCGCGAAACCCCCATCGCCGACCTCTTCGCCGACAAGCGCGGTGACTTCATCACACCGGCCAGTGAGTCGGACGGACGCGCCGTGCTCGCCCGTCTCAATGCCGCCCATGCCGCGTCGCGCGCCGACGACGGCCGGCTCGACGCCCGCATCCGCAGCTACGAACTCGCCGCCCGCATGCAACTCGCCGCGCCCGAAGCCCTCGACCTCTCGCGCGAACCAGCCCGCATCCTCGAAATGTACGGCATCCGCAACGACGTGAAGGAATGGCCCAAGGAAATCAATGCCGCGGAGGAAATCGACGCCTTCGGCAGGAAATGCCTGACCGCCCGCCGCCTGCTGGAACGCGGCGTCCGCTTTGTGCAAATCTGGAGCGGCAATGACAACGGATTCCCACGCCGCAACTGGGACAGCCATGAGGACGTCAAGCGCGACCACGGGCCGCTGGCCCAGGGGTTTGCCAAAGGCGCTGCCGCCTTGATCCAGGACCTCAAACAACGCGGCCTGCTCGATGAAACCATCATCCTATGGACCACCGAGTTCGGTCGCATGCCGTCCAGCCAGGGTGGCACCGGACGCGACCACAATCCCTACTGCTTTTCCAATTGGCTCTGCGGCGGCGGCATCCGCGGCGGCGTGGTCGCCGGAGAAAGCGACCCCTGGGGTTACAAACCCCTCGACCGCGCCCACCCGACCGAAGTCTACGACATCCACGCCACCATCCTCCACCTCCTGGGCCTCGACCACACTCGCCTCACCTTCCGCAGCAACGGCATTGACCGCCGCCTCACCGACGTCCACGGACATGTGATCGAAAAAATCCTCGCGTGAATGCCGCACCCCCGGCCCTCGATCCCCGATCTCCTCTCTGCCTGATCCGTTCCGCGGAACCTCCGATCACGTTCGCCCGCCCGGATCGTGCCGCATTCACGACGGCATTCCGGCTTCTGGCTGTCGCCGGCCTCCTGCTCATGACGGCAAGCTACTGGTTCGCATCCGCATCGCGTCGCAGTTGACTCGCAGCTTCACTCGCGCGATGAGGGGCCACCACCGCACCGGATGGCCGGCCGCGGACGGCCATCTCCTCTGTCCTCCGATTCCCGAAAGTTCCTTATTCCCATTCACATCATGCTTCGCGTTGGCCTCACCGGCATTGGATTCATGGGCTGGATCCACTATCTCGCTTGGAAAAACGTCCCGGGAGCCCAGGTCGTCGCGTTTCACAGCAGTGACGCCGGCAAGCGCGCCGGCGATTGGTCGTCGATTCGCGGGAACTTCGGCCCGCCCGGCGAAAAGATCGACGTTTCCGGGATGCGCCGGCATGCCACGCTGGACGCGCTGTTGGCCGATGCCGAAATTGACTTGGTCGACATTTGCTCGCCGCCGCACGCGCATGCGGCGGCCATCGACGCCTGTCTGGTGGCCGGCAAACACGTCCTCTGCGAAAAACCATTGGCCCTCGACGACGCGGAAGCCCAGCGGCTGGCCCGCGCTGCGGCCGCGGCGGGTCGCCGGCTCATGGTGGCCCATGTGTTGCCGTTTTTACCCGAGTTTGCGCTGTTGCTGGACGCCCATCGCGACGGCCGGTACGGGGCGCTGGTCACGGGCCGTTTTCGTCGAGTGATCGGCCCACCCGACTGGATTCCGGACTTCTATGATCCGGCTCGGATCGGTGGTCCGCTCATCGATCTCCATGTCCACGACGCCCACCTCATGCGGCTGCTCTTCGGCATGCCTCGGGCGGTGACGGCACGTGCCACCCAGCGCGACGGGCAGCCGAAATTTATCGAGGCCCTTATCGACTTTCCCGACGGTCGATTTGCCGCGGCCACCTGCGGCGTGACCGACGCGCCGGGCCGGCCGTTTTGCCATGGCTACGAGGTGCAGTTTGAGCGGGCCACACTGCAGTTCGACTTCGTCGCGCTCCAGGACGGCACTGAGTCGCTGCCACTCAAGATCCTCCATGCCGACGGGCGCATCGAACGTCCGGCCGTCGGCAGTGGCGACATGGTGGACGCCTTCACCGCCGAGCTCAGCCTGGCGGCCGCCATCGCCACCGGCCGGCAGGCGGAGTCAATCCTGGACGGCGGTCTGGCCGCCGATGCGCTGACCATTTGCCAGGCCATCGCCCGCGCCACCGCCAGCGGCCGCACCGAAGCCATTGGGTTAGCCTAACCCATCAGCGCCTCGAGCCGCTTGACGCTGACCGGTTGGGCCGTGCCCAGTTCCTGGGCGAATACTTGGACGCGATACTCTTCGAGCATCCAGCGAAACGCCTCGCGCTTTTCCGCCAGCACACGCGCGGCCCAGCCATCGAAGCGGGCGACCAGAGCCGCCTTGTCCGCATCTTTGCCCGGGCTGGCGATCCATCGATCGTTTCGGACACTCATCGCCTTGAGATAGCGAGGCAGGTGGGCCAACGCCGCAAGCGGTACCCGCGCGGGAAATGTGTCCGGAATGAGCCGCGCCAGGTCTTCGGCCAGGCCGGGGTACGACTTGGGCAACACCAGCAAGGCGGCGCGCTGCTGCATGATCTGCTTCCACAGTGCGATCAGCCGCTGGGTTTCGATGGGCAGCGCTCGCCGGGCTAAGTCGCAGAGGGCCGTGAAGCGGTCTTCGGTGAGCGGAAACAACGGGTCGAGTCGAAGCAGGTGGTCGAGCAGCTGGTCGCGGGCGTGGACCGCGGCCGCGCCGGCTGGTCCGCCGCCCGCTGGGGTGGCGCGTGCCAGGGCCTCGCTCAGGCTGGCCGCGGGACGCGCGGCGACCTTGGCAGGCACGGCGAGCGCCCGAAGTTCGCGCGTCAACCACGTCACTTCCTTGGCCAGCGCCAGCTCGGCGAGTTGGCGCACCGCGGCCGGCGTCGCCGCATGCGCCTCTTCGGCGGTGCGAAAGAGCCGGACGTCCACTCCAACTTCTCCTATCGCCAATCCCGGCCAGCCTATGACCGGGGCGCCGCCCACTTCTTCTATCACGATTTTTTCCGGCAGATCGCCAAACGACCAATGCCGCAACGCAGGGCGCTCCACCCGGCGCGCCCACTGGTCCCATCGATCGCTTTTCCACTCGCGCTGACCGACGACGGCCCGCAGCTCGCCCAGGTCGCGCCCGGCCGCCACCACCCCATTCCCCCGTGGATCGACCACCTCGAGGCGCGGTTGGAGGTGCACGGGCAGACTGTGCGCCGGCCAGTCGGACGCCCGCACCGCCACCCGGTACCGCCTCGTGAGAAACTCCGCCAGCGCCGCCTGAAATTCACCCCGCCCCGGATCGAATTCCCTCGCGATCTCGCGCGCCGTCGACTCGATCGGCAAAAATTGGCGCCGCAGCGGCTTCGGCAGCGCCCGCAGCATGATCGTCGCCACTTCCTCCCGCATCCCCGGCACCATCCATTGCACCTGGCCCGTGCTTAAATGGGCCGCCACCGGCGCTGGAACCCGCACCGTCACACCGTCGTTCTCCGCTCCCGGCTTGTATGTGTAACTGAGCGGCAGCACGCTCGTGCCGAAGGCCACATGGTCGGGGAACTGGGCGTCCGCTCCCTCGGGTTCGCGGCCCGCGGCCAATGAGGCCTCCGTGATCCGCAGGAACGCATCGCTTCCCCCACCTCGCTCGCGGATCAGTCGGTTCAAGTCGTGCACGGACGAGACATTCGCCAGCCGGGCAGCGTAAAACTCAAACAATCGCTCCGCGACTTCGTCCACGCGCGCCCGGCGCATCCGGCTGATCATGGTTTCGACCTTGTGCCGCACGGCGGTATTGTGCGCGACAAAGGCATGCGAAAGCAGTGCCTCGCCCTCGTCCATCAACGCCCCACGAATGAAAAGCTGGGTTGCCCCCACCGGATCCACCGAGCCGTAATCGACCTTCTCGTGCTTCACTTCGAGCCCGTGCAGCAGCGTGCGTCGCACGACCAGCACTCGTCCGGCCCGCGCCTCCCACGCCGGTTCCCCATGCCGGACTTCGCACAAATGAGCGCCCAACTCCGCAATCCACTCCGGATCGACCCCCGCCACCATGCGCGCAAACAATTGTGACGTGTGCACCATTTCGCCGGCCACAATCCACGCCGGTTGACGGGATTTTTCCGGGCCACCCGGCACCCGACTTCCCCGCTTTTCATGCAGTCCCGAGCCCGGAAAAATCACGACTTCGCGATTCCCGCCCGCCTTGTATTGATTGCGCTGCTCGCGCATCGCGACGTGGCCCAGATGCGCCGCGAGGATGCACCGGTGGATGGCGTTCTCCCGGCCGCTCTGCGGTTCCGGATTCCGACTTTCATTGAAGGCGTCGGCCAGTTGTCGCCAGACATCTCGCCATTCCTGCATGCGCGTGTACGAGAGAAAATGCGCGCGGCAAAACCGCCGCAGCGCCTGTCGCGACGCGTCCTTCGGCGGTGGCGCCGCCTGCCACAGCCGCAGCAGCGTCAGGAAATCCGATTGCGGCGCCACGAACACTCGATGCGCGGCGTCGGCCAATTCCCTTTTGTCTTCAGGGCGATCGCGCGGGTCGGGAATGCTCATCCCGGCCGCGATCACCAGCATCTCCGGCAATGCCTGCTCGCGCCGCGCCTGCACCAGCATCCGGCCCAAGGCCGGATCCAGCGGCAGGCGCGCCAACTCCCGTCCCATCGTCGTCAGTTCATGCGTGTCGCTCAGCGCCCCCAACTCGTGCAGCAATCGATACCCGGCCCGGATCGACGCCGGCATCGGTCGGTCGATAAACGGAAATGTCTCAATTTCCCCCAGCCGATACGCCTTCAACCGCAGGATCACTTCAGCCAGATTGGACCGCTGAATCTCGGGCGTGGTAAATCGCTCACGCTTTTCAAAATCCTCGAGTGAGTACAACCGGACGCACACGCCATCCTGCACGCGGCCAGCCCGTCCCGCCCGCTGGTTCGCGCTGCTCTGGGAAACTGGTTCGACGGGCAGCCGCTTGATGCGCTTTTGCGCATTGTATCGGCTGATCCGCGCCAACCCGGAGTCGACCACGCAGCGAATCCTGGGAATGGTGATCGACGTCTCGGCCACGTTGGTCGCCACAATCACCCGGCGCTTCCGACCCGGCGCGAAAATCCGCTGCTGCTCGCCCCCGGACAGCCGGCCGTACAACGGCAACACTTCGTACCCGCTCCCCAGCCGCCCCTCCAGCAACTCGCACGCCTCCCGGATATCCCGCTCCGTCGGCAAAAACACCAGGACATCACCCGCGTCCGTTTCAATCAGGGCATCCTCGACCGCGGCGGCAGCCGATTCCACATACCCAGCCTCCTCTTCGTCCTCGGTGGGCGGCCGATACCGGATGTCCACCGGAAACAAACGGCCCGACACCTCGATCACCGGCGCACCCCCGAAGGCCCGCGCAAAGGCATCCGTGTCGATCGTGGCCGAGGTCACCAGAAGCTTTACATCCGGCCGCCGTTTCACCAAACCGACCAAGTGCCCGAGCAAAAAATCGATGTTCAACGAGCGTTCATGCGCTTCGTCCAGAATCACGGCGGCGTACGACCGCAACCACGGGTCGCTCTGGATTTCAGCCAGCAGGATCCCATCGGTCATGAACTTCACCCGCGTCTCCGGGCCGGTATCGTCACTGAATCGCATCTTGCACCCGACCTCTCGCCCCCACGTCACGCCGAGTTCCTCCGCCACCCGTCTGGACACGCTCATGGCGGCCACGCGCCGCGGCTGGGTGCAGCCGATCATCCCGCGCGCCTCAGGCAGCGCCTCCAAACACATCTTCGGCAACTGCGTCGTCTTCCCCGATCCCGTTTCCCCAGCGAGCACCACAACCTGGCTCCCCCGAATGGCCGCAACAATTTCGTCACGCCGCCGCGTGATCGGAAGTTCTTCCGGATAACGAATCACAGTCATCGATAAACACCCGCGCCCGCCCGCAGCTGGCGCGCCCATTCAAATCGCCCGTCCTCCCGCTCCTCGCAAGCGAAGTCAAAACGTGTTCGCTTTCATGGCACGGCGGCCAATCGAAGGAAGCGCGGAACGACTCCGACCGCGTCGGTGGTGCGAAACCGCACGCGCTGCCGTCCGTCCGCCAAGGACACTGGATCCTCGGCGACCACGACATCGATGGATGACCAGGCGGTCATATCCGAGGAACTTTCGGCGCGGACACGGTTGACGACGCCTGGTCGCAGCGCGGCCTCGATCGAGAGGAATGTGTCCCCGGCATCCTGAACGAGGCTGACGTGGACGCCGTGGCCATTGGCCACGGCTGGATGGAAGGCGAAGAGCTGTTCCCACGCATTGACCAAGCCATCGCCATCCGGGTCGGCAGCAGGTGCCGATCGCTGCGCGAAATCCGGCGCCGCGGGATCAAAATAGCGGCGCGCCCACCGGGTGTAGTCGGCGAGTTCGAGGCCACCGGGTGTGCCACCCGGGTCCAAGCTGGCACGCCAGTTTCGGGCGTCGCCGGGGTTGGACCGGGAGTCAGGCTCAATGAGTTCAAGGGTAGGGCCATCGCCGTCGGCGGCCTCGGGCCAGGGCGCCTCATCGTCGTAGAAGAATCGCTGGATATTCGAACCGTCGGCGGCGGTCAGTTCCAAGATCTCTCCACCATTGTTCAAGTCCTTCTGACCGGCGAACTCACCGGCCACAGCCGCACTGGCGGCCAATCCATACCGCGCGATGAAGGCGGCGCGATTGGCAACCACGACCGCCCGTTGGCCCGGTCCGAGGGAGGTGACGGCGGATCCGGAAAAATCGAACTCGATTCCCGCGGTGAATCGCACGCCGGCGAGATCGACGCGATTCGCGGCGATGTTCGTGATCTCGAGAAACTCGAACGCCCCGCGGTCCGTGGCTCCCGAAGCGATTTCCGCCACAGTGGCCGGGCCAAGGGGACGGTAGGCAATCTCGCTGACCACAAGGTTTTGCTCCGAGGCCGGGAGCCCGATCGTGAAGCGGGCTTCCGTCAGTGGCGACCACTCACCGGATGCCGAGCGCGTGCGCGCCTTGACGATTCCGGACTGGGACATCGCAACAGGACTCGCGTAGATCAGCGCGCCGGCGGTTGGCCCGCCGGGAAAATCGCGGCCTGCCTCGAGCTCGGCTTGAATCAACAAATCTGAACTCGCCAAGCCATCGTTGAGCCCCTGGATGGCCAGGACATTCGACCCGATCTGCAGCGCTCCCAATTTTATCGTGATGTCGAAGTTTTCGAGGACGACGGCCGCTGAATCGGCATGATTGGCGGTGGCCAGGCTGTCATAGGCGGGATTGACCGGGGCGTTGGCGGCGGCTACGGGCTCGCCATTGAGATAGGCCGCGAATCCGTCGTCATAGCGCATGTTCAAGGACAGTTTTTCGAACGAGGCCAGACTCTCGGCGTCCACGATTTCAAAGGGGATTCGGATCAACACACTGCCATGCGATCCATACATTTCGCCCACATCAGTGCGGATCAGAGCCGCATAATCCTCCGGCACCGTCTCGAAACCGACCCCGTTGGTGCCTTCACGCCACTCGCCCGCGTTGGCGGGCTCAGCGACGCCCCGCCAGGTCGCTCCGAGATCGGAGCCGCCATTGGCCACCGTCGGCACGAGCACGCTGACGAGCGCCTCTTCGCCCACCAGCGGCTGCAAGTCCGCCGCTGGCGCCACATACGGATCACTCCCATCCAACGTGTAATAAATCGTCGCGCCCGCTGGTGCGGTCATCGTGAGGCGAAAGGAACCGTCGCCGGGAATCGGACCACCCAGCTGGCTGAAGGTGGGCGCGGTCGTGGTCGGGAATAACCCGGCCGTGCGAAATTGCGCCAGGACAGTGGCATTGCGCCCGGGAATAAAAGTGTTTTTCACCCATGATACCTCCGGCCGCCAATGGCCATCGCGCGTCAGCACCGTGGCGGTTTCGTGACCCCATCGGGCCGACTCGCCGATGATCGCTCCTTGGATCTCCGATTCCATCGCCGTCCACCGCGCCCCGATTGCCGCCACTGTCATCGCTCCGTTGTTAAAAAAATGCTTTTGCAGGCGGTCGCCGAATCGCACGCGAAAGACCGCATTGCGCTTCAAAGCGTCGTATAATCCAGCCGGGGACCCAGAATCATTGGCACGAGTCAGGTCGAAATTCGTCACTCGCTGGGCCACCGGCTCGCCGTTCAAGTTCTGCATGAGGTGGGTCCCCATCGACATCTCCGCATCCCAGGAAAACAGGCGGAAGCCGTCGGGTTGGTCACCGCGGGCGCGTCGACCGGCATACCAATTCTTGCTTCCGAACACGGTGACGTTTTGGGCGCCTCGGTAGATCGGCCCACACCAGTCATAATCTCCCGACCACAGTCGCACGATCAGGTGGTCGATGAAATCATCGATCGCCAGCATTCCACCGATGTCCGCATAGGCTTGGACGGATTGGGCTCCTTGCGCGCGGGAGATCAGCGCCTCCCATGAATCTCCGGAACCGTCGACCACGGTGTGCGTCTCACCGAGGAGTTCCGGATGGTGCACCACATCGTAATCCTCTTCGCGGCCGCCTTCATGGTCGGCAAAGTACGCGGCATTCGGCCGTTCATGGAGGTCGTAAAGCCCCCAGTAGCGGCCATTGATAAACAGGTTTACGTAACGGCCGTACGGCGACAGCAGGCCCAGATCGATCTCGGTCCGCCGCAGGAACTGATCCCTCATGAACGTCGCATGGGGCGGCAGGTCGGTCGAGGTCGCCCCAAAAGTGGAGGCGAGCGACCAGCTGTCATGCCCGCCTGGCCGGAGCACCAACTGATCGAAGCGGCTGACCGGCGCCTCGTCAAACAGCGGATACTCCAGCCTTTTGTCACCATAGACGCCGCGAAAATACAGCCGCAACGGCTTCTTGGGATGAGACCGGGCGTTGCCGCCATGAATGCGGATGCCGCCAGCCGCCTGGACCATGCGTCCGTCCGCCGGATCGAAGAATTCAAACGAAACCTCAACCTCCTGCGCCCGCCCGGACAGCGTGGCGATCGAATAAATTCCGTTGTCGGCAAAGAAGTCGGAATCCCTGAGCGAAAGCGCCACCACCGGGAGCGATCGCAATCCGGGCTCGATTTGAGCGGAATAGGCCGGGGCGTTGACCACCGTCGACAGCATCTCCGGCTGGGTTCGGATGTCCGCCGTGAACAAATATGTGTGGGCGTCGACATCCGTTTCGCGATGCCCCTCCTTGAAGGCCGCGGCCCGCACAGTCACCGACGAACCGACTCGAATCGGCCCGGTAAATACTTCACCCGACGCGGCCGTCGGCGGCTGGCCGTCGAGAGTGTACCGGATGGTCGCCCCGGGAGTGGCCGACGTGATCGACAAGTCAAACGGGGTCGAGTAAAATCCGCGATTCACCGAAAACTTTGTGTCTTGGACGAACCCCAGGACGGATCGGTTGTTCGGTTGACCGGGCGTCGGGACTTCGAAGTAGGCATCGAACTCCGCGCCGCCTTCGTCCACATACGCCCAAACTTCAGGATCGATCAAAAAGTCCAGGCCGTTGGACGTGAAATTGCACCCTTGGATGGCCAGGACGTTCTGGCCGGGGACGAGCGCTCCAATCGCCGCCTCGATGTCGATTGTTTCATATCGATCGTTGAGTGCATCGATCCGGTTATCGGTCGCGAAAGAATTCCACTGCGCCTCATCGACCATGTAACGTGACGCGACCTTGACTCCGTTGATGAAGGCATCGAAGCCGTCGTCGTACTTCATGCGCAGTTCCACCGCCCGCACCTTCGACGGATCCTGGATGGTGAAGGGCACGCGGACATAAGCCGTTGGCCTGATTTCATACATGGCCGCCCCGGTGTCCGATCCCGCTCCGATAATGGAGGCGTAGTCGCCATCGATATCATATCCCACCGCCAAACTTCCGGCCGCCCACCCTCCGTCAACGTACGTCCGGGATTGCCAGCCGGCCAGTGACCCGGTCGGCACGCGATAGCGGCAGGGCGAACCAAGACCGATCAACCGGTTTTCCGCGAGCGGACGCGCCCGGCCATAGGACACGCCCACCCGCTGCGGCGGATAGCCGTTCAAAAATCCGTCGATGACCACGCCCGCTGGCGAGGCCAGGACAAGCGGCTCGCCGGCCTGTTGAAGCGCAAAATTCGCATGCAGCTCGCCAGTCGCCGGCCGCCGGTTCTTGCCCGAGGCAAATACGACCACTCGTTCCCCGGCCGCCAACACTCTCGCGGGAAACACCCACTTCAATGGAATCGAGGGATCGTCGCTGAGACCGTAGCCGCCAAGCCCCACCGCTTCCACTCCGGCATTCACCACCTCGATCCAATCGACCGCTTCACCGTCTTCGTCCTCCAACGTTTCTCCCTGGACGGGATCGGTCAGAAATTCGGCCAGCCTCGGTGCAGCCAGCAACCGATCCGCGGCGAGCGTCAGAAGCGCCACCGACCCCATCGCCGCAAAGTGAATTCTCATCGTGGATTCCAGCGACCCTGAGCATACCCGCCCGCCGCCCGCCGTCCAACTGATCCCGCCAAGTACAACTGCTGGTCAAGAGATTCGAAAAGGTGGCCGCTTCGCCTCGAGTCCATCCCCCGACCACTTCCACCCCTCCCAATCGCCGATGACCCATCGCGAGACCGATTTCATCGGCCACAGTAAATATAAGAACAATTTGCAAAAGTTCTAGGGCCAATTAGATAGAACGATCTTGACGTTATGGCTTGCCGGCCAGCCGGCGAACCGTTCGCCAAAGACTCAAGACCTCATTTCTCCCTCAATCATAAACCTCGCAAAACCATGCTCCGCTACGCCATCATCGCGCTGATCATCGCCCTTATTGCCGGTTGGCTGGGTTTCGCTTCACTGGAAGGCACGGCAGCTCTCATCGCTAAAATCTGCTTTGTCCTCTTCCTGATCATGGCCATTGCCTCATTCCTGAAAAAGAACTAGGCGTGCCTTCGCATGAATCGATGGTGTCAGCGACCATTCACTTATGAGGTCCCACCGCCCAAGTGCAGCGGACTGCGGTTGTTAGGCCTGGATTCCCGGCGCTTGGTTCGAGCCCCCGCCCTCGTCGGTCGAGCGCGCACTTCGGCGGCCATTGGAGCCTCCGCCGTACTCGCAGGAGCCGGTTGGTTCGTTCTCTCGGCCGCCGATCCGCCTTCCGCGTCCCGATCCGCACGCACCTACCGCAATCCAATCATTGATCGCATCGGTCCGGCCGATCCCCATGTCCTCCGGCACGAAGGACGGTATTATTTGTATCCCACTCTCGATGGCAAAGGATACGATGTGTTCGTATCGGACGACTTGGTCCGATGGGAGGAAAAGGGAAAATGTTTTACCGACCCCCGGGGCGGCGCCTGGGCTCCCGACATCTTCCACCACCGCCGAGGCGATGGTAAATTCTATCTCTATTATACGCTGAACCAACCCGGCCGCCGAGGCGGACTGAACAAATTGATCGGCGTCGCCGTCGCCGACAACCCGCTCGGTCCGTTTACCGACCGCGGCACTTTGGCCATGCCGGCCATCGACGCGCATCTCTACCAGGACGAGGATGGCGCGCTGTATCTTTACTACGTCGATCTGACTGACGGTTTCAAAATCATGGTGCAACCGATGGGCGATCCCCTCAAAAAGACGGGTGATCCCAAAGAAGTGATACGACCAACCGCTGACTGGGAAAAACGCAAGGGCGCCGTCACCGAAGGCCCATGGATGCTCAAACGCGGCACCACGTATTACCTCATGTACTCCGGCAGCGGAGCCGACGGCCCGGACTACGCCATCGGCTACGCCACGGCGTCATCGCCGCTCGGTCCGTTCGCCAAACACCCCGGCAACCCGATCGCCCACCGTGGCAATGGCGTCTTCGGTCCCGGCCACCACTCGGTCGTGGAGGGCCCGGACGGCCGGCTCTGGATGGTGTACCACCAACAGCAAGACGAAAAAATCGGCTGGGATCGGTTTCTCGCCCTCGACCCGATCTGGTTCGACGACCAAGGCGTCCTCCATTGCCGCATCACGCGCGTGACAGACGAACCGGCGCCTTGATCCGACCACCGAATGACCCCGCTCACGCCAGAGGCCTCCGGATTCCACACGACGCGGTGGACGCGTGTTTGTCTAGCCAAGGTTGAATCGGACGACGGGCGACGAGCGCTGTCGGAATTGTGCGAGGCTTATTACGACGCGGTGGTGGCGTTCTTGCGCTGTGAACTCCGTGATGCGGACGCGGCGCGCGAGATGAGTCATGCCTTCTTCGAAAAAATGTTGTCGGGTGGGCGGATTCGATCGGCCGACCCGACGCGCGGGCGATTCCGCGCCTACTTGCTGGGTTCGGTGAAGCACTTCCTGTCGCACCATCGGGAAGCGGCGACCCGGCAGAAGCGCGGAGGCGGGCGACCGACCGCACCGCTGGAAGTGGCTGAATCGGTTCAGGATGCGACTCTCACCCCCGACGCGGCGTTCGACCGCCAGTGGGCTCTCACCGTGCTCGCGCGCAGCATGGACACCCTTCAGGCGGAATGCGAGGCCGAGGGAAAGGCGGAATTCTTTGCCCGGGCGAAACCGCTGTTGACCGGCGACGCGGCCCACGGGGTGCAGGAGGAAATCGCGGCGGCGTGCGGGATGAGCGTCGCCGCCTTGCGCATGGCGCTGAGTCGCTTGCGCCAACGCCTGCGCGACTGCGTGAAGGCGGAAGTGGCTGGAACGCTGGACGACCCAGCTCTGGTCCAGGAGGACATGCGAGTGCTCTTCGCGGCCCTCTGATCACGATAAAACCACCCCATGTCGAGATGGCCGCCTTGATTTCGGAACCTACGTTAAAAATTTTCACTGACCGGCGTTACGTTTTCCTCCGGCTGCGTCAGAATCGGGTATGAGCGATTATTCAGCGGCCGCCTCCTGTGCCCACTGCGGCTCCGCCTTGCCGGAGACGCCCGGCAGCCTGTGTCCGCGTTGTCTCATGGCGCAAATCCTTGAGCCTACGGTCGTGATGGACGCGCCGCTCCCGTCGAAAACGCCCATGACGCCCGAGGAACTGGCGCCGCATTTTCCCCAATTGGAAATCGGCGAATGCCTCGGACGTGGCGGCATGGGGGTGGTCTACAAGGCGCGTCAGAAGTCGCTGAACCGCGCGGTCGCGCTGAAGTTGCTGGCCCCCGAACGCGCGGACGACGCGGGATTCGCCGATCGGTTTGCCAAGGAGGCGCAGGCCTTGGCGGCGCTGAATCACCCGAACATCGTGGCCGTCCACGATTTCGGTGAAGCCGGCGGGTTTTACTACCTGCTGATGGAGTATGTCGACGGCGTCAATTTGCGCCAACTGTTGCAGTCGCGACGACTCACGCCGCAAGAGGCCCTGAGCATCGTGCCGCCCATCTGCGATGCCCTGCAATGTGCCCACGCCCGGGGAATCGTCCATCGCGACATCAAACCAGAGAACCTGCTGCTCGACCGCGACGGCTCGGTAAAAATCGCGGACTTTGGAATCGCCAAACTGATGGGCGCGACGGCGGCCGACGGAAAGGAGGGGCCGGACCGGATGTCGCGAACGACCGCCGCGACCCTGACCGCGGGGACGCCGCATTACGCGGCTCCGGAACAACGCGAGGGAGCACCAGCCACGGACCATCGCGCGGACATCTACTCTCTCGGCGTGGTGCTCTACGAGATGCTCACCGGCCAACGCCCCACGGAAAATATCGAACCGCCTTCGCGGCGCGTGCAGGTGGACATCCGGGTCGACGAAATCGTGCTGCGCGCGCTGGAACACTCGCCGGAACTGCGCTTCGCTACCGTCCAGGAATTCCGCACCCGCGTCGACGAAGTGCGCGCCGGCCCGGCCCGGAAAACCATTTGGACTCCGGCCCGCCAAGTGGCCGCCGCGCTGGTCGCGTGCCTGCTGGTGGCGGGCGTAGCCCATACCATCACGAATGATGCCGCTCGCCAGGCTACGCCTGATGCCTCTTCCGCGGAAAATCCCGAGGCTCCGGCTCTGAGCCCGCCGGCCGACACGTCGAGTCAGGAGAAGGTGGAATTAGCCGACTCGCTCGAGGTCGCCGTCCCGCAATGGGAGGAATCATTTTCCCTGCTGCTCGAGGAAGAGACCGCCCACGCGCTGGACCTCGCCGATCCGGCGCCCGTGGACGCGGTACGCCGTCAGCACCGCGATGACCGACTCCAGCAACTCGCCGACTTGCGGCAGCGCGTGCATCAGCTGGAACAACGCATTCTGCTTCTCGCTCCAAACAATCCGACACAACACAAATAAATGAAACCTACACCGACACTGACTGCCTCCAGCCTGCTGGCCGCGCTCGCCGCCGCCACCGCGATTCACGCTCAAGAGACGGCCCCCGCACCTACCCCTCCGACTCGCGTCGCTCCCGCACCTACCCCTCCGGCTCGCATCGCTCCCGCACCTACCCCTCCGGCTCGCATCGCTCCCGCGCCCGCCCCCGGGCTTTCAGGTGGTTCCGGTCGTGCGCCGACGCCGGCACTGGAGACACCCCCCGCTTCAAGGCCAGAGCCGTTTGCACCGCCGGCGGAGGCGGATCCCAGCGCGACGGAGAATGCGATTCCCACACCAGCAGGCGCGGAATCGGCGTTCACCGGCCCCGAACATCCCTACGTACAACCTCCCGGTGCGTCGTTTCCCGCGCCCGGCCCGGCACCCCTGACCCTACCCCCAGCGGAAGGAAGCGGTTATGGAGGCGCCACGATTCCGGGCTCGACCAAGCCCATTCCCTCAAGCAAGAGGGAGTTTCAAAACATCGCAACGCCGGCTCCTGTCAGGCCGGCATTGACCGTCGTGGCCAACGAGCACCCGATGTCGCGCGGTGAGGACATTATTCGAGAGACCAAACTCAGGGTGTTTCAGCGCCACTACGAAACCGTGCTCAACCAAGCCATCCAAGCCCGCATCGCCTTGCTCGACGCCACGCCCGAAAATCAGGAGTCCCTGAAAGCGAGGCAGGCCGCCCTGGAGGAAATCGCCGGTAGTCTGGAAGAGGAGATCCGCCGTCTCAGCGGACCGCCTCTGCAGAACGTGATCATCTCACCGGCCGTCGACACCCTTCCGGAGGTTCGATTGGCTGTTCCAACAAACGAAGAATTGCCGATTCCCTCGACAAGCGGCGACGAAGTGATCGTCGAGATGCGGGATGCCGAGGGAAATACGCTGCTACTCACACGCCCGTGAATCCACGCCGTTAGCCTCAGGGTGGCTACCGCGTCGGCGAATAGTCGGTGGTCACGAGGAACTCGGTGGTCACGCCGTCTTCGACGGTGAGCGAGCCGCCGGCTTCCTTCTCCGATGCGGCACGGGCGGCGATCCAATCGGGATCGGCGCGGAAGGCCTTGAACGACGCCTCCGCCGCTTCCCGGCTCGCATGGTTGAGCAGGTAAACCAGCGTGTTGTCTGAAGTCTTTTGCCCCGGCTGGGGGATCCAATACGCGAAGTGGCCCATGCCGTGTTTACTGAACAGGGCCACGGTATGGTTGCGGAAGCGGGCCAACAACCGGTCGCGATTCCCCGGCGTGGTCGTGTACGTGCGCAGCTCAAAGACTCTCGGCTTTTCCGCCACGGCGGGGGCAATCGCCGGCGAAAAATCCACCGCCTGCAGGAAATGCGACTCGATCTTTTCCACCAACCGACCGTTGGCTTCCGTGGCTTTGGCGACCGCCTGCCACTCCGGATCGGCGCCAAAGGCTTTAAAACTCGCGTCGCGGGCCGCGCGGTCCGGAAAACTGAGGACGTAAACGAGCTTGCGCTTTGGGTTCTCGATCGGCGTCCAATACCCGAGGTTCGTCATCCCGTGCTTTTCGAACAACTTGACTGTGTGGTCGCGGAAGCGCGCCTGCAGGGCGTCCAGTTTTCCCTCGGCCGCATAATAAATCCGCATCTCGTAGCAGCGGGTGTCCGCCGGGGCGGGTTCAGCCGCGAGGAACCCAAATGGTTCCGCGGCAACAAAGTGTGCGGCAGCGTTGCCCGAATAGATCGCTCCGTCGTTCACGGTAAGTTTTTTCACGGGTTGACCCTCGCCAAAGTCCATTTCACCCACATTGACCCAGAAGATACTCGGACTGCGCGTCGATTCGAAATAATACCTCCTATTCTTGTGGTCAGAAACCGTTCGCCACAATGTCGACGAAATGTTCGGTTGGCCGGGCGTGCTAATCCCGAGCGGCACCGAGACGTTGCGGATGACGCCGAAGCAACTGGCCACGGCTTCCGCAATGGGGACGCTTTTCGGAATGGCATTGATATAAAAAGATGCGCGGGCGAAGCGATCGGCCGCACGGTTGGTGCCGGGCAGCATGGTCGTGCCGCCAATCTGTTTCCAATAGGCGTCGAGCGCGAGTTGCTGGTCGTAGATCGGCGAATTCGTCATCACTTGAAATTCGCGTCCGTGGTGGATGACCAACTTGCCGGCGACATACTCGAAAATCGCGGAATCACCGCTGGGGTCTGAGATGGCGATATGCACACTCCCAGCATGACCATCGGGCGACATCACCGGGACCACGTAAAAGGCTTCCTTGCGCACCTCGGCCACGGCTTCGGCCACGGTCGCGAACGAGTCGAGCATATACTGATTCCAAGCCGAGATGCAGAGTGGTTGGCGTGTTTCGCCAGCGACCGGAGTGGGATATTCGGATTCGGCCAGATAGAGCAGATTGGATACCAATCCTTTTTCATTCATGCCGTCCGCGGTGGCGGCTTCAAATGCCGTGGCCACCACGCTGCCATATTTGGAAGTCCAGGCGAACGAACCGGGGCCACAGGCGCCGTCGCGCCTCATGCCGCGCGGGAATGCCCACAAGTTCGACCCCAAGTCAGTGGCCCAGTCCATACTCCGTACGGTGATGATCTGGTTGTTTTCGCCGAGATAAACGGCGCGGGAACAGGCCGGAGCGTCGGTCGCGGAAAATAAACTGGTCATTAGCGCCCCGGTGAGGCCCAGCAGTTTAGGGATTGGATTCATAAATGGGAACTTGACATGATGGATGGGCTGCCCACCCGCCGGTAAACGTTGTGTCGGTCAAATCGGATGATCGGGTGATTGGCGGTCGCGTTCTTTACACTTCGAACAAAGAAGTCACCGAATCCCCGGCGTGGATGCGTTTGATGGCCTCGGCGAGCAGCGCGGCGATGCTCAGCGTGGTGACGCGCGGGCCAGCGGCGTGCGGCACGCTGTCGGTGCAGACGAGTTCCTCGATGACGGTCGATTCGGCGAGCCGGCGTTGGCCCAGTTCGCCGAGCACGCCGTGGCTGACCGCGGCCCGGATCGAGCGGGCACCCTTTTCTTTGAGCAAATGAGCGGCGGCGGTCAGGGTCCCGGCGGTTTCGGTGAGGTCGTCGACGATGAGGACGTGTTTGCCCTCGACTTCCCCGATCAGGGTGTGGGCTTCGACCACGGTGGCGGAGATCCGGCGTTTGGCGACGATGGCGAGCGGGCAATCGAGCGCGCGGGCATAGGCGTCGCTCATTTTGATGCCGCCGACGTCCGGTGACACCACGATGGAATTGGCGCCGCCGAGGCCTTTGGCGCGCAGGTATTTGAGCAGGACGGGCGCGGCGTAGAGGTGGTCCACCGGGATGTCGAAAAACCCCTGGATTTGCGCCGCATGGAGATCGACGGCGAGCACGCGGTCGACTCCGGCGGCGGTCAGCAGATTGGCTACGAGTTTCGCGGTGATGGGGACGCGGGGCTGGTCTTTTCGGTCCTGCCGGGCGTACCCGAAGAAGGGGATGACAGCGTTGATGCGACCCGCGCTGGCGCGGCGGGCGGCGTCCACCATGATCAGGAGCTCCATCAGGTGGTTGTTGGTCGGCGGACACGTCGGCTGGACCAGGAACACATCGCATCCGCGAATGTTCTCGTTGATTTTCACGAAAGACTCGCCGTCGGGAAATGTCGTCACCGTGGCGTCTCCCCGGCGCACCCCGATGGCCGAGCAAATCCGCTCGGCAAGATGGGGGTGGGCATTTCCGCTGAGGATCTTCAGCTCAGAAAAGGGCGCGCGCATGGTGCGTCGAGAGAAGCGGCACGGCGCCCCGCTTGCAAGCGCAATCCATGCACCCGCTTGCTGGGGCTGGGCCGGCGTTGGTCCGGACCTGCGGCGCCTTGGCGTTCAGCATCTCAAGGCGGGAAATCTGGCGGGTCGCGGTTCGTTCAAGCCTGCAGTTGACCAATTCCGCTTAACCAACAATTACGCGGTCCGTCACCCGCCGCATCTGGCCCAACCTGTCAACCAGGATCCGCGGCGCCGTGTTGCGGTCGCAACCGACTCCCTCGGCGAACTTCCGAGTCGTCCACCGCTCCGCCATAGCCGTCGGGGTCCTCTGCTCCGCCACGATACGGGATGTCGTCGTCTTCGGTGGAGAATCCCACGCTTTGGCGCCAAGTACAACCGGCCCCAGCGGGCACGCAAAAACCACTTTTTCTCGGTACAGGCGACCACGACGATGAAGGCACCCCCGTCCTCGGCCCTTCCTGAGGCTCCCTCTCGGCTAAACCAACCAAATCCCCGCTCGCAGGGAAGGCCAGGACCATGGCCGAAATGACGAGTGCTCGCTTGGTCATGGTCTTACGGCCTTGCAGTCTGACGGTGAGGTGGCGGCACTCAGCGGCGTTGGGGCTGAGGCTACAGACCATGCCGAGCGATGCCCACGCATTTGTCCGCCCCACGCCTCTCCCGATTCGGCGTTTCGCCCTGCCGCTGGTCTGCAAGCTCGGCGGCACATTTGGAAAATTGCCAGCGTCGGTCCCATCGTGCCTCCCGCACCCAAGACACCAAGGAACTCGACCTCGAAGGCACGAACCATTCCCAGTGCCGGTCCCCGGAAGCAAATTCCTACCAGCGCGTCCCCGATTTCGTTCTTGGTTGGATCTTATTTCATTCGTGCACAATGATAAGCGCGGCTGGCTGACCGCTTCACAATTTCGAAGGGCTCGACCATCCGACAGCAACCCGGCCGGTCATTTCCGGAAATCCAAGGAGAGGCGAAATCCCTCGGCCGAGCCGTGTCCGGTTCAGCGTTTCTCTGAGCCTATAACCCCATCGCGTTCATGAATACACTCCTGAAATCACCGTCCCTGGAAAAGCCACTGGTCACGGGCATTGTCGTTCTGGCCGCCATTTTCTTCTCTGCGTCAGCGGTCGCGGAAGCAGCGCCAGCGGAGGCCGGCAGCCTGCCACCCGACCGCATCCCGCTTCCGCCGGCGGCGGCGGAAGCCGACCCCGGAAAGAACGACGTCGTCGCGACCGTCAACGGTGTCGAGATTCGGCGCAAAGAACTTCGTGATGCCGCGGATTTCCTGATGATCCAACCGGATATGGTCAAGAGCACCGCCCCCGCACCGCGGGAACTCGCGGCCAAACGCCAAGCCCTGGCCAATCTAATTGACCGTGAATTGCTCGTCCTCGAGCACCAACGCCTTAAGCCTGAAGTCAGGATTCCTGATGTTGATGAAAGTATCAAGCGTCTGCTCGAGGACAGTATGATGCCCCGCGAGGCACTTGTCGCGGAGTTGGCAGCCAGAGGCATGACCTGGGACCACTTCCAGAACATGCACCGAAAGGCCCTTATTGTTGGGTCCGTGCGCCAGCACGTCACCGAGGGCATCAAGGCCCCTACGCCGGAACAGAAGCGGGCCTATATCAGCCAGCACGAGGCGGAATTGCGACCAGGAGGTTCGGTCCACCTCCATACGATTGCCGTGTCCCAGTTGACTGGAGAGAGCGATGTCCCAGTTGACGAGCAGCGCACGCGCCAGCGCGCTGTGATCGACGAGATACGCAAAAAACTCTCCGGAGGTTCGGACTTTGCCGCGCTAGCGCGCTCCCATTCCCAGGACAGCAAAGCGCCTGAGGGAGGAAACTGGGGCACAGTCGATCGGAGCAGTCTGGCCCCCGAGCTCGCCAAGCTCGCCTTTTCGATCCCTTTGGGGAGCCCCAGCGAAGCTTTCGAGTTCCGCGGGTATTATTACATGCTGAAGGTCGAAGAACGCGGCGCCGGGGAGCTTCCGCCTCAGGAACAACTGGACCAACTCGTCACGACTCGGTTGGAGGCCGAGTTCAAGCACCAGGCGATGGAGGCATTTTTGGCCAAGCTCAGGAAGAAGGCGAAAATCACCTATGCCGATCGCATACTGCGTCCCGAATAACGGGACAGCCCCCTTCCCACGCCCCCTCTCATGACCCACGCCTCCGTTCCCAACGCCGGCCACCGGAAGAAAATTCCAGCCCCCCTCCCGGCCGGGGCCGGGGAAAGACATCGAGGAAACAGTCCCCGGAGGTGGGTTTTCATAAGACAAAAGTCGATCTCCGCCGCAACCTGGCGGATATTTTCCGGATGCAGCAAGCAGCGTGACAACTCGGACACCTGAGCCTCCCACCACTGCCCACCATCCCCCGCCATGAATCGATTTTCCCAGATTGGCGCCGTGACGGTCATCGGTGGGCTCGCCTGCTCCTACGCCACCCGACCAAAGATCCAACCCAGGACAGCCGTCCTGCCGGCGTCCTCCCGGATCGGCCCGGCCTGCCAGCGGCTCCGGCCGGCCCCGATCCCGCGCCCTGAGACCAGCGATCAGGCGGCTGGAAATGGACTGCAGAACGGCCGCGATTGCATCAACCCCCTCCTGTGGGTGGAGTTGCCGGTGTATTGGAGACTGATCGACACCCGGACCGGCCACGGACGAGCATAGGTTCCTGCATTGGGCGGCGGACGGCGGACAGGAACTGCGCGGTGCTTTTGCCGACGCCACGCGGCGCGCCGCCGAATCCGTGGCCGCAGCCGCCTTCCCCTATCCCGTCCCCGCCGGGCCGTAAATCGACCGGTCCAGCGCGCTCGCCCTAAAGTGGTCCCAGGCGCGCGCCCGGCCGGGATGCGTCGCCGCCACTTCACCAACGCTGGAGCTTCGGACCGAGCCTCTGGGCGGCGCCTTGGGAACCGCAGGACAAACCTCCAACATGCCTCTAACCCGCTCACCCACGTCCTACGACCTTCGGCCGATCCCTGCCGTTAGGCTCGACGGGATTCCCTTGAGACTGGCCGCCCGGTCAACAAGCCAAAACCCCGTTGCCAGAAAATCCTTGGCCCCGCGGAACGACTTCCTATTATTCCTCCAAAAACAATCCATCTTCCGAACCCACTTCACTCCACTCCGCCCATCCCAGATACCCAAAAATCGCCTCGCCAACACCCGCCCTCTCCCCCAACCCCTTCCCACACCCCTCCTGTGACCTACGCCTCCATTCCCAGCGCCGGCCCACAGAAGCAAATTCCTATCCGCTATTGCGGCACCATGAATATCTCCCGACTACTTTGTCTTGCGGTCTCTGCGCTGGGATTCTTCACTTCCTGTCTCCATGCTCAAGTGCGCATTACCGAGGTGAATCTATCGACGAGAAAGGTGGAACTGACGAATTTTGGGAGCGCCAACCAATCGCTCAGCGGCTGGTTTTTCTGCCACCGCTTCTCTTACCTGGCTCTTAGCGGTTCGCTGGCGGAAGGCGAGACCAAAGAGTTTTCGGTCACATTCAATCTAACCAGCAGCGATCTGGGGCTCTACAATTCGAGTACGTTCAGCAGCCCTGCGGCCATGCAGGATTTCGTGCAGTGGGGTGCAGGAGGCATTGGCCGGGAGGGTGTAGCGGCGTCGAAAGGCATCTGGACGGCGGGAGTTTTTTTGAATGTGCCAGCATCCGGTCTGAGCTTTCATTCCAAAGGCCTGCTTGCCAGTGGCGTGCGGGACGCCAACTGGTTCACCGGGCGGGCTCACGCCGGATTCCCGGTGCCCGATCCGGTCATCGAATCAGCCATTGTGGAGGGCGGCCAGTGGACGGTAACCTGTAGTAGCTTCTACCTACCGGCAGCGCTCAAACCGGAAACGAACACGGTGCTCTCAGGCACATGGTCGACCGTGACCCCAGCTGCCACAGACCTTGGCGACGGAAAAGTGCGCCTGGTTTATGCCGCCGGCAGCGGCAGCCAGGAATTCACGCGCATCCGGGCGGTGCCCTGACCGCGGGCGCTCATCCAACACACCCCTGCAGCGAGCAGTATCCAGCAAGTGGAGGTCTCGGGAATGCTGTCCGTGCCTTTCGTGGTTGTTCCAGCGCGAAGCCGGCCGGCACTGGGATTGACAACCACAAGAAACACACAGTTCAGAAAGCCCTGCATGGTTCGGAATGGCCGGCGGAATACGGTTTGCCAAAGTCCCTCATTTCGTGTGGTCCGTGTTTTTCGTGGTTGTTCCAGCGCGGAGCCGGTCGGCACTGGGATTGACAACCACGAAAGGCACGAAACACACGAAAAAATGCGGCGACTCGCTTAGAGCCGACGGCGTATTTTGGGCACGGTTTTGGAGGCGGCACATCACTGGGGGTGGCGATCGGTTCCGGGCGCGGGCGGGGTGGCGGTGTCGAGGAACATGGGGAGGGCGTAGTCTTCCGACGTGATGTCGGTCAACTCGCTGCCGAGTTCTGGGCGACGATCATAGGGGGCGAGCACGAGGTCGTATTCCTTCCCCTCCTCCCGGGGGAGGCCGGGGACGCTGTCGCCATCCAGCACGGCCCAATGCAAGACTGAAATTCGCTTGGGGATGGGGGAAGAGGATTGGATGACCTCGTACACGTGGTCGACGAGCATCCGGCGGTAGGTGTCGAGTTTCTCCAGATCCGGCGTGGTCGCGGAGACCAGGCGCGCCCGGGCAACGATGGGTTCTGGCCATTCCCGGCCGGCCGTGATGCGGGCGGCTTCAATGGCGACGGTGCGCACGGCGGTGGCTTCCAAGGCCCTTGGGTGAAGGACGATTTCTTCGAGTTGACCGCGCCACCCGCCGGCAGGCGGGGAGCCGGATCCGAAATACAAGTGGGCGTCCTCGGGCCATGTCGCGAGGGTCTCGACGGCCACGGCGACCGGGTTGGCGATCTCTTCTCCGTTGATAAACCAGCGTGCGTGCCCGGCCCCCAGGGCCAGCGCCACGGCCACGGCGCGCCCGGGCGTCATCGGGCGATCGACTCCGCCCAAGCTGACCGGTTCGCCGCCCGACGGATGCACCACCAGTCCTTCCAACCGTCCGCCGCGACGCAGGAGGACGAAAAACGGCTTTTCCCCGCCCCGCCCAGCGGCCACGAGCACCGCCTGCGCCGCATCGGGCGCGTCCGCCCACTCGGTCAGGGTGAAGGCCACGGTCAGTTCGCGGGTCGATCGCACGCCTGTCGCCAAGGCCGAGGCGGAGGTCGCATCTCCTTGAAACCACCCGCCATCGAGCCACAGGCCGTGATGCGCGCTTAGACGACCAATACCCCGCGCCTCAGCCAAACAGGCGCGCTCGCCGCCGGACAGGTCGGCTGTGGTCACCAAGTTGTCACTCTTTTGCCCGCGCCAGCGATACACCGCGGTATCCGCCTGCAAAGTCGAGGGTTGTTCCACCCTTTCCGCAAAACCCAGAGCCGGCTGCTGCGGGAAATCAGGGGTTGGCGGACTTTTAGCTTCAGACACCCACACATCCGGAAAAAAATCACCTACTTGATTGTGCGTCAACCGCACGTGGGTCTCGATTTTATCGCGTGCCGGCGACAACCGGGCGACAAAAACCTCGGCGGCCCTCGCGCCGAGTCGGAGTCGATTGCCTTGACTCCTTTGGCCCGCGTTCGGCACGGCGTAGGGTCCGGTGTAGGCGAGGACGCGGGCATCGTTGCTCCATCGCGGATGAAAGGTCTCGGCGCCCCCGATTTCGGGCGGCGTGGCGAGGTTCACGCGCCATTCGCGCCCGGCTCCCACATCGAACATCCTGACATGCCGGTGGGGACCGTCGAATACCCAGGCAACATAACTGTCATCCGGCGCCAGCGACGGCCAGCAGCCGGTCTCCAGTTTGTGCCAGCGTCCGGACGGCACATCGACCAGGGCCGCTTCGCGACCGGGGAAAAGCGCCACAAATTTTGTCCCGTCGCGCGACACCTGCAAGTTGTCCACAGCCATGGAGGCGCGGTTCCAGACCAACTCGCGCTGGTCTGGCGATTCCAAGGGAAACCTCCCGAGGGTATTTCCCGAGATCGTAAGGGCTTCGCTACTGACGACCTGATCAATGAAATAGACCCAATCCACACCCGTGACAGGATCTCGGCGGATGTCGACGGCATGCCCATTCCCCAGCCGCTGAGGCGCTCCCCCCTCCCAATCCTGCGCCATCATGACCGGGTCGAAATGCTCCTTTTTGTCGCGTACCGTGCGCCCGCGGTCGGTAAACAAGATCTTCCGACCATCGGAGGCAAAGAGTGGCCGGGACCAATTGCCGCGCAGTTCGACCAGACGCCGTGGCGCCGGGGCCATCGAGTCCCAACCGACGAGACGGTAGCTCGACGCATCCCCGAATGGATCCGGAGCCTGATCATTGGCGTCTTCCAACCAGACCACTCGCACAGCTTCCCCTCCTGCCACCCGCTTCAAACCGTCGTTGATCGCCATTCGTGCGAGCACCGCCACACTTTCGGCTCCGATCCCCGCCGCGGCGGACCACAAGAGCCAGGTCGCGGCCCATTGACACTGACCAAAAGCTCTCCGGCGCAGAGGACGACGCGTCATCAGTGGGAGGTTGCCACGTTCAGGGCTGATAGGAAAATGGATTTCTTGAAAGGGACCTAAGGGACTCAAGGGACGGAAGGGACCTAAGGGACTCCGGTAATGGTTGGGCTCCATGCGGATGAGGCGGCCCGAGGGTTCTTGATCATTTTGGCCAGATCCAGAAGAGGTAGCCGCCGTAGCCGATAAGCAAGGCGGCCCCTTCCCAGCGGCTGACTCGGAAGCCAGTCCAGAGCATTGGGAGGAGCATCGCTGAGAACCCTAACATGACACCGATGTCGACGAAGGTGATCCCGGGTCCCTGGAGTGGTCCGGCGAGCATTCCAGAGAGGCCCAGAATGCCCAGGAGGTTAAAAATGTTTGAACCGACGATGTTTCCGATGGCGATGTCGGCTTGTTGGCGGAGCGCGGCGACGAGCGAGGAGGCCAGCTCGGGCAGGCTGGTGCCGGCGGCTACGATGGTCAGTCCGATGATGGCTTCGCTGATCATGAAGCCGCGGGCGATATTCACCGCTCCGATGACAAAGACGCGCGAGCCGAGAATAAGGACGGCGAGCCCGATCCCAATCAACAACAGGCTCTTCCAAGCCGGCGCCTGCGCCTGCGTGGCCAGCGCGGCCAAGCCCTGGTCGAATTCTTCCGCTATGGCCGGGGTCACCTGCTTTTTGGCGAGTCGGATGTTCACGGCGACATAAACGATAATCAGCGCAAAGAGGAGCACCGCTTCCATCAGCGAGATCGACCGGTCGCGAAAGAACCACAGGAACAGCCCGGAAACGGCGATCATGAACGGGGTGTCAAACTTCAACAATTGAAACTCGACCTTGAGCGGGACGATCACCGCCGTCAGTCCGAGGATGGCGGCAATGTTGAAGATGTTCGACCCGATCACATTGCCGAGCGCGATGTCGCCGGCCCCATTCAACGAGGCGACCAGACTGACGACGAGTTCAGGGCTGCTGGTCCCGAAGGCCACCACGGTCAAGCCGGCCACGAGCGGCGTCATGCCGAGCCGGATGGCCAGCGACGACGCCCCCTTAACGAGCCACTCCGCGCCAAAATAAAGCGCGACCAAACCGAAGAGAATGTAGGTAATACTGAGGATCATGAGGTTGAATTCACGGCCGGCCCGCCGATTCCAGGCCACGCCAATCGCGCAGCCGGATGGTTCCGCCGAGGTGGACGACCGCGCAAGTTGGAGTTGTGGACTCGATTCATCGATTGCGCCAGCCAATCCGGATGGGTCTGGCCGATCCCGCGCTCCTGATTGCGACTGCAGCGATTCCCTACACTCCAATAGCGGCGTCCTGGCACGGCAAAAAAACGCGGGTTCAGCGCAATTCTTCTAATCCCATTGGGCTGTAGCCGCGTATCCTGCCGACGCATGCCGACCTATCGCCTTGCCCTGTTTTGGTTTCGCCGCGATCTCAGGCTGACCGACAACGCGGCCCTCGCCCGCGCGACCAGGGAGGCGGAGGCCGTCGTCCCGGTTTGTCTCATTTCATCCTGGTCACGATCCCACCGCTGGACCGGTGCGCCGCGTCAGGAATTTCTCTGCGGATCACTGGCGTCGCTGGAAAAAAACATCGCCGCCGCCGGAGGGCGGCTGGTCTTTCGGCAAACCGGCGATCAGGTGGCGGCCCTGCGTGACTTACTCAGGGAGTCACGAGCCGACGCCCTCTATTTTAACCGCGATCCCGGGGAGCCATACGGGTTGACCACCGACCGCGCCGTGCACTCGATGTGCCGCGAACTGGGAGTGGCCTGCCACGACGAAAAAGATGCGGTGCTCCATGAAGCGGGCGAAGTGCTGACCGGGGAAGGCGCTCCCTATCGCGTGTTCACCCCGTATGCGCGCAATTGGAATGCCCAGCCGAAACCAACGCCGGTCCGGCGTGTCCAACGCTTTGCTCCGCTCCCGCCAGAAGCCGCCTCGCTCCCCAGCGACCCGAGCCCCACCTTGGCTGCGTGGCAGCTGTCGCCCAGCGGCGTCCACAGCGTCGAACCCGGTGAGCGCGCCGCTCGCCACCGCATGAAAATCGCCCTCGACCGCATCCTGCCAGCCTATGGCGAGCGCCGCAATATCCCCCATGGCCAGACGACATCCCGCCTCAGTCAGGACTTGCGATTCGGCCTGATTTCCATTCGCGAATTGCATGCCAAGTGCCGCGACCTGGCCGACGCCGCCGCCACAGCGGCCGAACGCGCCAGTGTCCAGACATTCATCAACGAGTTGGCTTGGCGCGAATTCTACTTCGCCCTGCTCGCCCATTACCCCGAGGTTTTTGAGCATGAATTCAATCCCGACTGGCGCGGCCTCCCGTGGTCGTACGACGAGCGCGCCTTCGACCGCTGGAAAAACGGCCAGACCGGCTTCCCGATCGTCGATGCCGGCATGCGGGAACTCCAGGCCACCGGCTTCATGCACAATCGCATCCGCATGATCACCGCCATGTTCCTGACCAAGGACCTTCACCTCGACTGGCGGCTCGGCGAAAGTCACTTCATGCAACGGCTCGTCGATGGCGAAAGCGCCTCGAATAACGGCGGATGGCAATGGAGCGCCGGCACCGGAGCCGACGCCGCCCCGTATTTCCGCATCCAAAACCCGTGGAGCCAAACCAAACGCTACGACCCCGAGGGACACTACATCAAACGATGGTGCCCCGAACTCCGCGACGTCCCGCCCGCCCTGCTCGCCCTCGGCCCCGCCGCCACCGGCCAGTCCAGCCTCGCGAAGAATTACCCCACCCCCATGGTCGACCACGCCGAGGAACGCGACCGGACTCTCGCCCTGTTCAACCGCCACCGCGAACAGCGCCGCTGATTCCGCGCAATCCCTTGCCCTAAGAACCGCGATGGGAACCACGAAACACACGAAAAACCAAGGCGTTGGCCAACAATTGCCGGCCACCTGATGGATGACAAGGCCGATTTCTATAACTCATTGATTTTTAGTGTGGTTAGTGACTTTCGTGGTTGTAATGTCTCTTCCAGGCTTACCGCCTCACCTCAAAAACTCGCTCACCGCCAGACCTTCCAACTGAGCGATACCGGTTCGTATCAGCTCGCCCTCCCAACAGCACACGACCTTCCCCCACCCCGCCGGACTCGGCGCGGAATGAACCTCGATCACCCGGCGCTCCGGCACCACAAGCCAGAACTCACCAACCCCGGCTTCGGCATAAACCTGTCCCTTTCTTCGGTCGACCGCCTCGCTATTCAGCGCCACTTCCACCACAAGGAGCGCCGTATTCGGATGATTGAGGTAATCGTCGATCGCCCCAGGCACCACCGAAATGTCAGGCTCCGGCTCCGAATCACTCAAGGTCAACGGCTGCTCCATCCGCACCCAAAAATTTGGCAGTGCCTCGTACAAACGGGCAAAAAGCAACGAGGCGATCCGCGTGTGCAGTGGCGATTTGCTCATCCGTTCGTGCACGCGGCCCCGAATCAACTCGGCTTTCGGACCGACCGCGTTCGCCTCCACCTTACGGTGGAACTCATCCACCGTTATCACCTCATCGCTCAGCTCTGAAGTCATGAGCATTGATCAGAGTACACAAAATACGCCCGTCGCCACCGCAAACCGGCCCCCCCTCCTCCAAATCAAGCCGTCGTCGTCGGCTTGACGCCAGGACGTTTTCATGTATCAAGGCAACTGCCTGATAATAGGCATTTTGTTGAGAATTGGGCGTTCACATCCGCCGCAGGCTCTGGGACTGCTGTGAGCATCACAGCTCTTCAGGGCGGAACGCCCTCTCTCAGAAGGGGCATGCGCCCGGAAGAGCGGCAATGCTTGCTGCAGTCCCAGAATATCAACGACTTCGGCGTAATATTGGTTGTCGAGAAACTTCCGCGACCATCATGTCATTTCCGAGAAGCGCGTGAGCACCACGCCTCGGCTGTACGACTTCCTTGCTCGAGAATGAAAACACCCTGGGCTTGACGCGGAGTTCCAAAAAATCAATTTGACCGATCGGTCAATACGAGGCACCCATTCCCCCTCACCATGCCGCCCATTCGTCCTCATGACACGCGCCACCGCCTTTTGGAGGCGGCGAACAGTTTGATTTGGGAAAGCAGTTATGGATCGGCGAGTGTGGAGGCGATCTGCCAGCGGGCCGGAGTGCACAAAGGGAGTTTTTACCACTTTTTTCCGTCGAAGGCGGAGTTGGCCGTTGCGGCATTGGAGGCCGAGTGGCAGGCGCGGAAGCCGCAGTGGGATGCGTGTTTTTCGCCGCTGGTGTCGCCGTTGGACCGGTTTCGGCGGCTCCACGCCGAGTGCATGGCCGAGCAGACGCGCTTGGCCGAGGAGAAGGGCCGAGTGGTCGGATGCCCGCTTTTCAGCTTGGGCAGTGAAATCGGGACGCAAAACGAGCCGATTCGCCGGAAAATCGAGGAATTGCTCGATCTCCACCTGAAGTATCTCGAATCAGCCATTGCGGAGGCCAATGCCCGAGGGTTGATTCGGACTTCGAATCCCGCGGCCAAGGCGCGAATTGTGCTGTCATACGTCGAGGGTCAAATGACCCGCGCCCGCATCCAGAACGACTTGGCCGCCATCCGCGAAATCGAATTGGGGGTGTTTGACATTCTGGGGGTCGCCGCCTCCGAGCCCGCCGCCGCGGCGTAACCCGATTCGGTCCGCCCGGCCCGCTTCACCGAACTGCGCCGACCTCAACCAACCGGTCAACTATCGCTTGCCATGTCCTCGACTCTCAATTCATTTTCCACTCCTCTGGTGGGCGGCCTGACCGCGGTGCTGGTGTGTTCTCTGGTGCCGAGTTGTCGGCCGGGGGCGGCGACGCGTCCGGGGGCGGGCGGGGCGGGACCACCGGCGACGCCGGTGATGGTGGCGCTGCCGGAGAGGCGTGTGTTGACCGAGTGGAAGGAAGTGAGCGGTCGATTGGATGCGGTCGAGAGTGTGGAGATTCGTCCTCGAGTGACCGGGCATTTGGAGCGGTTGGCCTTCACGGCTGGCCAGCTGGTGAAAAAGGGCGATGTGTTGTTTGTGATTGATTCGCGATGGCATCGGGCGGCGCTGGCCAGTGCGGAAGCGCAGCTGGCGCGGGCGCGCGCCAATCTGGCGAATGCCGAGCGCGAGTGGGAGCGGAATCGCAAACTGGAGAAGTCTAATGCCATTTCGGCCAGCGAGGCCGACCAATGGCAGACGCGGGTTGAGGAAGGCAAGGCGGCGGTGCTGGCGGCCGAGGCCGCCCGCGAAACGGCCGCCCTGGATCTCGAATCCACCGAAGTGCGATCTCCCATTTCGGGGCGTGTCAGTCGCCCGATGTTGACTGAAGGCAACTATGTCAGCGGTGTGGCTGGATTCACCAGCCTTTTGACCACGGTAGTCAGCGTCGATCCGATCTACGTCTACAGCGCGGTCGATGAGACCACGTATCTCGATTATGCCCGGAAGCTGCGAGAAAAGCAGATCAGCCTGAATGCCGATGGGAAAATCCCGGTGCAGCTTCAGCTTCCCGGCGAGGAGGGTTGGCCCCACCACGGATGGGTCGAGTCATTCGACAACCGCATTGACCCGACCACGGGAAGCATCGTCGTGCGCGGCGTGCTGCCCAACCCGGACCTCAGCCTGGTCGCCGGCGCGTTTTGCCGTGTCCGGGTGCCGATCAGCCAGGAGTATGACGCCATTCTCGTCGACGAAAAAGTCATCGGGACCGATCAGGATCAAAAGTATGTCCTGACGCTCGGCCCGAACAATGTGGCTCAATACCGCCCGGTCACGCTGGGCGACGCCGTGGACGGCCAGCGCATCGTGCGCTCCGGACTCACCGGTGAAGATCAGATCATCGTGTCAAACCTCCAACTCATTCGCCCTGGGGCGCCCGTCAACCCGCTGCCACCCACTCCCGCCGCCGCCTCCAAAACCGCCCAACGCTGAGGACAACCGTGAATCAAGGCCAGCGAGAGTTGATTACGGGAGGACTGGGTTGTTCGAGTCCTTGGTGCATAAGGATCGCACACGTGAAGTCGAGGACGAGCGGCGCAAAGGAGGGATGGTCGAAGCTGACGAGCCATCGTGTGGGCGGAAAAAACCTATCCAGGATGCTTGGCATCGTCCTCGTCCTCGAAGTGGCCGCTCCGCTCACCGCCCTGCCACCCACGTCTGTGACGCTCCCTGTCCATCGAGCCACGCCCGCTTCGGTCTGAATACTGACCACTGAATACCGGCCACTGAATACCGAAAACTGAATACCGAAAACTGAATACCGCTCACTGCTTAACGCCCTCCGCCCTCCGACCTCCGATCTCCGACCTCCGCCCATGGCCTTCAGCCAATTCTTCATCCAGCGGCCTATTTTTGCCGCGGTGCTTTCGGTGCTCATCCTTGTGGTGGGCGCGATATCATTGCGGTTATTGCCGATCAGCGAATATCCTGAAGTGGTGCCCCCGACGATTGTGGTGCGCGCCATTTATCCTGGGGCGAGCCCGGACGTGATTGCGACGACGGTGGCTTCGCCGCTGGAGGAGGCGATCAACGGCATTGAGGAGAGCCTGTACATGAGTTCGCAGGCGACGACGGACGGCATGATGATGCTGACCGTCACATTCAAGCTCGGGACGGATTTGGACCAAGCCCAGGTGAAAGTGCAGAACCGAGTCAATCAGGCGCTGCCCAAATTGCCCGAAGAAGTGCGGCGCATCGGCGTGACGACGCTCAAGAGTTCGCCCGACCTGACCATGGTCGTCCACCTCTTTTCGCCGGACGGCCGGTATTCGGATGTTTACATCCGGAATTACGGCACCCTGCAGATCAAGGACCAGCTGGCCCGGCTCACGGGGGTCGGCCAAGTGCAGCTATTCGGGTCCGGCGACTACTCGATGCGCATCTGGCTGGACCCGGAAAAAACCGCGGCCCGGAGACTCAGCGCGCTGGATGTGGTGCGGGCGATTCAGGAACAGAATGCCCAGGTAGCCGCCGGCAGCGTCGGCCAGCCGCCCCTCGCCTCGCCGACCGATCTGACGCTGACCATCAACGCGCGCGGGCGGTTGGTCACGGAGGAGGAATTTGGCGACATCATTCTCAAGAGCGGCGCCCAGGGGCAACCGGTCTATCTCCGGGACGTCGCCCGCATCGAACTCGGCGCCAGTGAGTACTCGCTGCGATCGCTCCTGAACAACAAGACCGCCGTCGCTATTCCAATTTTTCAAAGCCCCGGATCCAATGCCATTGAGCTTTCCGACAGCGTGCGGCGGACCATGGCCGAGTTGAAGGAGAACTTTCCGGAAGGACTGGACTACAACATCGTCTACGATCCCACCGTTTTCGTGCGCAAGTCGATCGACGCCGTGGTGCACACGCTGCTGGAGGCGGTGCTCTTGGTTGTGCTGGTGGTCATTGTGTTTCTGCAGACGTGGCGCGCCTCGATCATCCCGCTGGCCGCCGTCCCCGTGTCGCTCATCGGCACTTTCGCCGTCATGCATGCGTTCGGGTTTTCGATCAACGCACTTTCCCTCTTCGGGCTGGTTCTGGCCATTGGTATTGTGGTGGATGACGCGATCGTGGTGGTCGAAAACGTCGAACGGAATATCGAACTCGGCCTTTCCCCGCTCGACGCGACGCGCCAGGCCATGAAGGAGGTCACGGGCCCCATCATCGCGACGGCCTTGGTCCTCTGCGCCGTCTTCATCCCGACCGCCTTCATCAGCGGGCTGACCGGTCAATTCTACAAGCAGTTTGCCATCACCATCGCCATCAGCACCGTCATCTCGGCCTTCAATTCGCTCACGCTGTCCCCCGCCCTCTGCGCGCTGCTCCTCCAACCCCACGGCTCCAAAAAGGACTGGTTCTCGCGTCTCATCGATGCCCTGCTCGGCTGGTTCTTCCGCGGATTCAACCGCGTCTTCAAGGCGGGCGCCCATGGATATGGCTGGATCGTCGCTCGCGCCATTCGCTACTCGGTCGTCGTGCTCGCCCTCTACGGCGGCCTGATCTGGCTGACCAAAAAGCAATTTGATGCCGTCCCCGAGGGATTTGTGCCGGTCCAGGACAAGCAATACCTCATTGCCTTCGCGCAACTTCCCAATGCCGCGTCGCTCGAACGCTCGGACGCCGTGCTCAAGCGCATGTCCGAAATCTGCCTGGCTCACCCCGGTGTGAAGGACGCCATCGCGTTTCCCGGTCTCTCGATCGCCGGCTTCACCAACAGTCCGAACGCCGGCATCGTCTTCGTCGGGCTCGACGACTTCGAAAACCGGCGCACGCCGGAGTTGCGCGGCAAGGCGATCCAGGAGTCGCTCCAGCAGCAATTCTTCAGGGAATTCGGCAACGCGCTCGTCCTGATCTTTGAGCCGCCACCGGTGAACGGCCTCGGCCAAATCGGGGGCTTCAAAATGCAGATCCAGGACCGCGCCAGCCTCGGCTACCCCGCGCTCTATCAAGCGACCCAGGAACTCATGGCCAAGGCGCGCCAGGATCCCAAGCTGGCCGGCATCTTCTCGAGCTTCGAACTCAATGTTCCGCAGTTGCTGGCCGACGTCAACCGGGTGAAGGCGAAGTCCCAGCAGGTCTCGCTCGACGAGATTTTCGGCACCCTGCAGGTGTATCTCGGGTCGCTCTACGTGAACGACTTCAACCGTTTTGGCCGAACCTATCAGGTCGTGGTGCAGGCGGACGGGGAATTCCGCCGCACGCCGGAGGACATCGGCAAACTGCGCGTGCGGTCGACCACGGGAGACATGGTGCCCATCGGCTCGCTGGTCACGGTGAGCGACAGTTTCGGGCCCGACCGCGTGCAGCACTATAACGCGTATCCGTCGGCGGAAATCAACGGGGGTGGCGCGCCCGGCGTGAGTTCCGGAGAGGCGGAAGCCGCCATGGCCAAGCTCGCGCAGGAAACGTTGCCCCGCGGCATCAAGTTCGAGTGGAC
>JBJXFS010000120.1:0-5775 GCA_046155625.1 Verrucomicrobiales bacterium
GGCCCCCCCCCAAAAAGCGGCGACTCGTCGCCGCACTCCAAATTTCGAAAGCCTGGGTCCGCGCATGGGCTCATTCGTCCAGCAACGAGATTTTCAACCGGCCCGCGGACGCCGGCGTGACCAGCGATTCCGCCAAATTGCCGGTCGGTGCCGAGGATGCGGACGGCGCGGTGGGCGCGCCTTCTCCGGCCTCCAAGGCCGCGCGCAACGCCCCTTCGACCATCTGACCGCAATGGACTTTCATCGGAGGCAACGGGCCAAGTGGTGCGCTCAAATCGGCCGCACTGAGATCTTTGGCTTCCGCAACAGACCGGCCTTTGAGCATTTCCGTGGCCAAACTGGCCACCGCCAGCGCCGTTTGGCAGCCGAACGACTGAAAACTGGCCCGGTCGATCACTTTGCGGCCGTCCTTTTCCGTGAACTTGAGCCAGACGCGCAGCATATCGCCGCACTCGGGCGACCCCACGGTGCCCACCGCGTCGGCATCGGCCATTTCTCCCTGGTTCCGCGGATTTGCAATCGCCTCCCTGAGTGCGTCTTCGTTCATCCGATGACTATGGCCGTACGGCGCGCGGCGCCAACGACGATTTCGGGTCAAAAGATGAAATCGATTGCGGAACGGGCTGGCAGAAAGTTGGCTGCGGCGGCCTGAAAACCGGTGCCTCAATTTTTTTACCCCCCATTTTTCCGTCCTCCCGCGCGGCTGGTGCCGGAGGGGCTTGGGACCGAAAAATTTGGGGTCGAAAGATGAGTCCCTTCGCGTTCCTCATTCAGCGGTCGCGCGCTTTACTTTGATGTACGATCGCGCCGCGGCCACCAGGAAATTGCAGGCTTCGAGGCAGAGGATGGGCAGTTCGTCTTTGTCGGGGTTGGTGTCGGTCTTCTCGGGCGGGAGCGTCGTCAATGGATGGCCCGGGGAAACCGGCCAGGTGATGCGTCGGCGGCAGCAGGTGGCAAAGTCGCAAGTGGTGGCCACGACGGCTCGGCAATCGTCATCGGTTAGCAACCCCGTGATCCGATACATTCCGGTCTGGCGGGCAAAGGTTTCTTTAAGGGGAACAGGGACAGCGCGATCCGCGGTGAAGGCGACCCAGTTGCCCAGAGCGGCGGGGTAAAAGAAGTCGAGCGCCTCTCGCAGGGCCGACACATCGGGAACGACCAGCCGCCACCCGCGGATGAGCGTGGGGGCCGCCTTGAGCGGGCGGAAATCGCCGGCCGCATCGTACTTCGCAATCTCCCGCGCCGCTTCCGCGCGGTTGTAGCTGGTCAGGGTCGATGGCGGAATCTCGGCGTCGGCGATGTGCCGCGCTTCCCACCCGTCATCGATGCCCTGAATGATCAACTCGCCCAATCGATTCCCTCCACGCCGTAACCATGACGCCAATGCATGGGTCAAGGATAGAGGGCAGGATGGATTGGAAACCTCGGGGGGCATAGGGGGATAGGGTGGAGATGCGTAAAGTGGGTTTGTTGAGAGGGCGTGTGATTAAGATTAAGATTAATCACAGCTCTCGGTGTTCTTTGACTCTGACGCGGCGTGGATCTGATCGAGGATGACATCAGCCATTAGGGGATCGGTTCCGATGGCGGCGGAGTAGAAGAGGTGGCGGCCGCGGAGGGGATAGGGGTTGTGGCGGAAGACTTCGCCTTGATTGGCGCTGATGGCGCCGGGGCTGGATTCGGCGATACCGAGGAGGACAGGAATATCCTCGTAGCTATGAAGGCCGTCGGCGATGAAGAACGGCACGACGACCACATTGGGGGCGGTGGTGAGCTCGTCCCATTTCGCCACCAGTGGTTCCTCTTCCATATAGGCGTCGACCACTTCGGCGAATCCGGCATCGCCCTGACGGATCAAGTCGACCTGCGACTTGATGGCCGCCGTGGAATTCTCGTTTAAACTGGTCCCATGACCGACAATAATCAGTGAAATCTCGTTCGCCAGCACTCCGGGTGCGATCTCTTGAGCCCGGTTGAGGAGCAGTCGTGTCATCGAAGGGTGGAGGCCGACCGGGTCACAGTAATGAATCGTGCGGCCGTGGCGGCGCGTCACCGCACCGTCCAGTTCCAACTCCCGCGGTAGCACATCGCGGGTGAAATACCCTTCACTGATAAAATTAGGAACCACGAAGACTTCTTCCGAGTCTAGCATGTTCATCACTTCGCGAAATCCCGGCTCCTCCTTCCAAAAGGCGCACTGCACCTCGCGGAACAATCCCCGCCGGCGCAGTTCGTCCGCGTGCTGCCATGTCGGCGTCGAGGAATCAGGGTTCTGCGTCGATCCATGCCCAAGAATCACCAAGCCGGCGTCACGCCAAAGAGCCAAAGTGGTGGGGGATAATGACGACCAGTCCATGGAATCGAGTACGCCGCGCACTCGCGCCCGGCAACCACCGGTCTTCAAAGTATCGAAATGCTCCGGTGATTGTACATTCCGGGTGCCGTTTTTGATGCCGAAGGGGGCTTCGCCCCGAACAGCTGGGAATTGTCCCAGCAGTCCACTGGCCTTCGGCTGCCACTTTGAAAAGCTGTTGTGACAACTGCTTGCAGGCGAAACCGTCAGAATCCAAGGCGCAACGGAGCAAGGCCCTGGCCTCGAATGGGGTGACCCGTCGGACCACGGACAGGATTTGTTCGTATGACCCGTTAATTATGGCGGTATTTTGATTTTGCTGCTATTACAGAGCCTGCTGGCTCTGGGACTGGCGGGATTCCAGCTCATCGGAGTGGAACCGCCCTTTGGCGAGAGGACAGGGGCCCGCTAGAGCGGGAATGCTTGCCGTAGGTCACAGAATACGAGCGACATCGGAAAAATACCCCGACTTTGTGAAAAATTTCACAAATTCCCCTTGCAGGAATTTTTCGTTTTCGCTAACAATCTACTTCCCGCCGACGACGGGCCGGGGCAAGCTGCATGTCCGCGCATTCAGCCGTGGTGCCCGATTTGATTTTTTTGCTGCGATGTTTCTCTCCAATTCCGCCACCGCAATTTCCATGCCGTCTCCGATGATCGGTGCGGTTTCCTTGACGGCGGAGCCGGTTTTCGGGCCCCTGACGAACTCGATCGTGATGGCGCTGATCGTGTGTGGGGTGATCACTTTTTTCGTGAGGCGGGCGATGAAGGACCGGAAGTTGGTGCCGGATCAGCGGCAGAACGTGGTGGAGTTTGTGGCAGAATTTCTTTACAATCAGGTCGAGGGGATTGTGGGTAAGAAATTGGCGCCGAGGGCTTTTCCGTTGCTGGGGACTCTGTTCATCTTCATATTGGTGAGCAATTATTTCGGGCTTTTGCCGGGGGTTGGGACGATCGGCTGGAATTACGAGCATGTGGAGCATGGTGGTGAGCATGCGGTGGCGGCGGAAGTGGCGGCGGCGCCTCACGGCGAACCGGCTGCCAGTGACGGTGGGCATGGAGACGCGCATGCTGTCGGCCATTTGGTGCCGTGGTTCCGGCCAGCCTCGGCGGACTTGAATTTTACGTTGGCGCTGGCGCTCGTTTTTATGGTGCTGTGGGGGTGGTTGACGGTGAAGGAGGTTGGGGTGTGGGGATTCATTGTTCACACTTTCGGTCCGAAGGGGGGGCTGAAAGGGGTGATGAAATACGCGCTGATCCCGATTTTCGTTTTCGTAGGTATGATCGAAATCATTTCGATCGCCTTCCGACCGGTGTCGCTTTCGCTGCGGCTTTTTGGCAACATCTTTGCCGGCGAAACGCTCCTGCACGCCATGAGCAGCTTGCTGGGAGAACTCGGCTTCGGTGCCGTCCCGCAGTTCATTGGCAAAGTCCTGCTCCCCCTGCCGTTTTATTTCCTGGAGCTGCTGGTTGGCGTGCTGCAGGCGACTGTCTTCACGCTCCTGTGTGCCGTGTACATCCAACTTTCGACCGCGCACGACGAAGAGCATGGCGACCACGGTCACGAAGATGACGCCAGCGACCCGGCGCACGCTCATTGACGCAACCACTCTGCCGTCGGGACCGTGGCTGGACCGCGGGCGGCGGCACCAACAGCAACACCACCATCCACACCGAATACTAAAATGGTTACCGAGATCCTCACTACACTCCAGGCGGCCGCTCCCGATGCCGTCGAACTGGCCAAAGCCAGCAACCTCAATGGCTCGTTCACGCTCGGCATGGCCGGCGCTGGCGCGGGCATCGGTGTCGGTCTGGTCGGCTTCGGCGCCGCCCAGGCAGTCGGCCGCAATCCGGGCGCCTTCGGCCAGATCATGACCATCTCGATCATCGGCATGGCGCTGGCGGAAGCCGTCGCCATTTACGCGCTCGTGCTGGCCTTCGCCCAAGGCCGGTAATCGTCCATTCCAGCGGCGGTGGGGCGGGACCACCCGCCCCGCCGCCCGCCGCGAATCACCACCAAGCCACCTCACTCCGTTTCTCTGCCCGCCATGGGTGACATCGCTAAAGTCTTCGACGTCGACATGCCAACTTTGATCTCGCAATGCGTGATCCTGTTCGTTGTCTTCGCAGTTCTCAACAAGTACGCCTTCGGCCCAGTCACGCAGCTCCTGCTTGAGCGGCGGCGGCGGATCGAGGAGGCGGAGGCCAATTTTGCCCAGAGCAGGGAAAAGCTGGCGACCGCCGCGAGCGAGGCGGGCAAGGTGATGGATGCGGCCAACGTGCAGGCGGCGCGCATGATCAAGGAAGCGCAGGAGGCAGCGGCCTCGACGGCCGAGAAGAAGCGCCAGGAAGCCATTGCCGAGGCGGCCGCCATCATCGCCAAAGGGCGTGAGGCCGCCACCCTCGAACGCGACCAGGTGTTTGCCACGCTTAAACGCGACTTTGGCCGCCTGGTCGTGGAAACCACCGGCAAGGTGACCGGCAAGGTGCTCAGTCCAGAGGACCATGCCCGGATCAATCAGGAAGCCGTCTCCCAAATCTCCCGCTAGCCGGTATCGTCCGCGCCCCGAGCCACTGACCCATGAAAGTCAAAAAGGAAGCCCTCCGCTCCGCCCGCCTCCTGCTCAAGGCGTCGATGCCGGGCGGGCGCGTCGACACGGCGCGTGCGGCGGAACTCACCCGACGCATCGTTGCGGAGAAGCCGCGCCGCGCCGTGCAAATCCTGGTCGCTTTCCGTCGGTTGCTGCGTCTCGAACTCGACAAGCGTCACGCCGTCATTGAAAGCGCGCATCCGCTGGACGACGCCTCGCGCGCCCGGGTGCTGGCCGAGCTGACCGGAAAATTTGGCCCCGACCTGACCTCCGAGTTCAAGGTGATACCCGACCTTGTCGGTGGCCTGCGCATCAAGCTCGGTTCGATGATCTGGGACGGCAGCATCCGCACCCGGCTCGAGACGATGAGCCAGGCGCTCGGCATCTGAAAGCGCTTTCCCACACACCCCTTTTCCCGAATTCCCACTCTTTTCCGCCATGCCAGACATCCTCGAAGAAATCCAACAATCCATTGCCGGCCTGCAGCAGTCGGTCTCCAAGTCCAACATCGGCGTGGTCCGCGAAATCGGCGACGGCGCGGCCAAAGTCGAAGGGCTGTCCGATGTCATGCTCAATGAAATGATTGACTTCGGCGGCGGCCTTTTCGGCCTGGCTCTCAACTTGGAGGAAACCGAGGTCGGCGTTGTGATGCTCGGCGCCTCCGAGCACATCAAGGCGGGCGCCGAGGTCAAGGCCACCGGAAAACTGCTATCAGTGCCCGTCGGCAAGAGCTTGCTCGGGCGCGTCGTCAACACGCTCGGCGAGCCGCTGGACGGCAAAGGACCGATTGTCGGCGAGGCGCAGTACCCGGTCGAAAAAATCGCCCCC
>JBJXFS010000128.1:0-6907 GCA_046155625.1 Verrucomicrobiales bacterium
TATTTTTGAGCCGCTTTTTCAGGTTTATTTTTTTGGGGTGGCCTTTTGAGCCGATTTTTCTTGTCACGTCCTGACACTTAACACATAATCAATTTAAGTCAAATAAATAGTCAACAATGTAGAATTAATGGACGATTCGAGGTCCCATCCCGTGACGTGCGTGGGCCACATGACCACGAATGATGCCTGACCGCGACCGAAGCTGAGCACGGGCGGGCTGAGATCGGGCACGTTGAGCGGGATGCCGGCGGCCTCTGGGCCACCCAGGGCGGCGAGTTGATCGCCGTTGAGCGCACCGGCGCGGATCTGGACGCTATTGACCCACCACTGACGCCGCTCGTCCGCATCACCATCGGCAAAGAGGAGGGCGGTCGGGAGCAAGGCGCGCCGATCGTTGTCCAGACCCTGGTTGGCGGTCCAGTTGTCCTGGAAGACACCGTTGAGGTATTTGACGACGACGGGCGGGGTGGCGGCCATGTTGTAAGCGGCCGCGACGCGATGCCACGTGTCCGGCACGAATTCACCAGTGCCATTGTAGCCGCCGGTCCCTTGGCCGTAATTGTTCCCCTGCCAGAAGAGGTCACCGTCGCCGGAGTTGGTGGGATTGACTTGGAGCATGGCGGCGGCTCCGGGCCCGCTGCCGGCGATCATGACATCCATGATGAGCGTGTATTGGTTCACTCGCTCGCCGCCGCCGTTGGGGGCGATGCGGTGCGTCATGATGTAGCCGATGTCGCGGGTCAAGTCACCCGGAACGACCATGACCTGGGCCGGCTGGGTGCCGATATCACTAATTGCCAGTTCGGTGGTCGAACCAAAGTCTGTGCCGCTTTCGGTGAGACCTCCGGCGCCATCGAAGTATTGGAGGGGCGAGCCCACGGTGGCGGCGAGGTTGCCTCCGTTGAAGTCCCATTGGCCCGCCACCGTGCTGCCGGGCAGAATCACCGGGATGCCGGCTGAGGTCGGTCCGCCGAGCAGGGCGAGATGGGCATCGGACAAGCGTTCAGGACGAATCTGAATGCTGCTGACGTACATGACGCGTCGTTCATCCTGATCGCCATCGCCAAATAGAATGGCGGTCGGCAAGAGCGTCCGGCGCACATTGTCAATGCCCTGGTTGGCGGTCCAATCGTCCTGCTTGATGCCGTCGACATACTTGACGACGACCGGCGGATCGGCCGCCATGTCGTAAGCGGCGGCGATGCGGTGCCAGGCGCCGGCGGTGAACTGGCCGGTGCCGTTGTAGCCGCCGTTGCCTTGGCCGAATTGGTTCGCTTGCCAGAAGAGGTCGCCGTCATCAGTATTGGCGAGCGAGCTGGTTTGCCAGAGCGAAGCGGCGCCGGGTCCGGCGGCCTCGACGAAGACATCCATGATCAGCGTGTATTGATTGACGCGCGTGCCGCCGCCGTTGGGGGAGATTCCGTGGTTCATGACATAGCCGATGTTGCGGTCGAGATCGCCCGGAACCTTCAGGACGACGGCGGGCTGGCCATCAATCGGGTCAATGCCGAATTCCGCCGTGGTGCCGAATTGCGTGCCTTGGGCGGTCAGGCCGGCGGGGCCGTCCAAGTAGGCCAGCGCGGAGCCGGCGGTGGCGCGCAGGTCGCCGAAGTCGAAATCCCATTGACCGGCGACGGGGGCGGTCGAGCTGCCGGCCACGGTGCTGACGAACTGCCATGATTGCGTGTAGTTGGCGCCCCCGCTGTCCTGGAATTCGAGGCGCATGGCGTTTTGGGACGATGGTCGGGAGGCGTTGGGAGTGTAGGCGACAAAGAGTTTGCTGCCGACGCGATCGATTTCCTGGGGTGTTACCTGGGTGTTGTTGAGGAAGAGTTTGAGGCTCGAGTCGACCACGGTGGTGGCGCCGTCGACCAAGAGGAGTTCCACCGGTTGGCTGGACGGCACGCCGGCCGCATCGGGGAGCGGACTGACCTCCGCGACATACGGGCCGACGGCGGCTGGAACGTTGGTGACGCCGCGATACGCGACCGGGGCTCCGTTGCCGCCATTGAGCAGAACTCGTTCCTCCGATTGACCATCGGGATCCTTGACGATGTACCACTCGAGCATGGCCCACGCCGTCTGCTGCCAATAGACCAGCCGCAGCGGATACACGCCAGCTTGGGTCACGGTGATGGTGAACTCGGTGCGATTGCCGGCGGCCAATTCGGCGTCATTGGGAAATGGGGGAGCATTGCGGTTAAATTCCGCCACGAGGGTATTGAAATAGCTCCGCGGGTTGGTGCCGCAAAAGAGCCGCCACCCGTCGTCATTCACCACATCGGTCCGGGCAAAGCCCGCGGTGACCCCCATGCGAATCTCGCCGACGGGCAGTTCGACAAAAGCCACCACCTCGGTGGCGAACAAGTCTTTCGAACCATCCACCGCCAAGCCCGGAAACAGCCGATCGTCGAAGAACTGGCCCGATACATTTAGTTCGACCTCCGCGAAGTCGATGGTTTCGACCAAGGTGGTGCCGCCCGGCCCCGGCCCCTGCTCCGAAATCTCCTCGATGGTATTGCCCTCGGCGTCGGTCAGGGTGCCATTCAACTACCGGATGGCGCGGAGAAACGTATTGTCGATGATCGCTTCCGGAGGCGCCTGGACGGTTTTGACCACAAAACCGGGATTGGCGCCGGATCCGGGAGGGGCGGCCGCGGCGGCGGGAAGCGTGACTTGTCCCGAGGCGGTGGCGGCCCACGTGAGGCCGGCCACGACTGCGGCCGAGTAGGATAACTTGATCATAATGGATTGGGAATATTGCAAAGTGCCGAATGCCAGCATGGAATCGCTCAAAGGGTCAAGCGATTCCCAGATCAGACGGAGGATTTTTGCTTTTTGGCATGAGCGGCGCGGCGGAGTTTCCTGACCAAGCGGAAGGCGGTGGTGAGCGGAGTGGCTCCGCGCGCCGGGTAAACCCGGTACACCAACCGGAAGCGTTGGGTTGGATCTCCGGTGGGGCTTGCGGCGGTGGCGGTGACGTGGTCTGCTGCGGGATGCGGGCACAGGCGGAGGAGATAGTGCGTCGGTTGCGGGATCACGGTCATAAAGCCGTGTTCGCCGGCGGGTGCGTGCGCGATTTGTTGCGCGGGGTGGATCCGACGGATTATGATATTGCCACGAGCGCCATTCCTTCGCAGGTGCAGGAGATTTTTCCGAAAAGCCAGGCGGTAGGAGCGCATTTTGGCGTGGTGATCGTACGGGCTGGTGGCCATCATTTTGAGGTGGCGACGTTTCGGGAGGATGGCGATTACGGGGACGGTCGGCGGCCGACGAGTGTTCGATTTACGACAGCGGAGCAGGACGCCCAGCGGCGCGATTTCACGATCAACGGGCTGTTTTTCGATCCGGTGGGCAGTCAGGTGCTCGACTACGTGGGCGGGCAGGCTGACTTGAGCGCGCGCATTGTGCGGGCGATCGGGGATCCGTCAGCGCGGTTTCGCGAGGACCATCTGCGATTGATGAGGGCGGTGCGGTTTGCCACGGTGCTCGACTTTCAGCTGGAACCGGCGACATGGGCCGCGGTCTGCGCGGACGCGCCGCGGCTGGCCCACATCGCGATCGAGCGGGTCCGGGACGAGTTTGTCAAAACCCTGATGCACCCGCGCCGGGTGCGCGGGTTCGATCTGTTGTGCGACAGCGGCCTGATGGCGCAGATCCTCCCGGAGATCTTGGCGCTCAAGGGGTGCGAACAGCCGCCGGAGTTTCACCCGGAGGGCGATGTCTTCGTCCACACGCGGCTCATGATGTCGCTGCTGCCGCCGATTGTCTCAACACCGCTCCTGCTCGCCGTCCTGCTCCATGACGTCGCCAAGCCCGCGACGCGGACGTGGGATGAAGCCGCTGGTCGCGTGCGGTTCAACGGGCACGACAAATTGGGGGCCGTCATGACCGACGACATCCTGCGCCGGCTGCGGTTTCCGAACGACATCATCGCCGCCACCACCGCCATGGTGGCCAATCACATGGCCTTCATGAACGTCCAGCAGCTGCGCCCGGCGAAACTCCGGCGCTTCATGGCGCGGGCAACTTTTCCGGACGAAATCGAGCTGCACCGCGTTGACTGTCTGGGCAGCAATGGATTGCTCGACAATTTGGAATTTCTCCAGGAAAAGCAGCGCGAATTCGCGAACGAACCGCTGATTCCACCGCGCTTGGTCGACGGCAATGACTTGATGGCTCTTGGCGTGCGCAAGGGGCCGGCGCTCGGCCGTCTACTCGAGGAGATCCAGACGCTCCAGCTCGAGGGCCGGCTGCACACCAAGGAGGACGCGCTGGACTGGGTGCGAGGGCAAGTCGGCGGCGAGGGAAAGGAGCCGGAGGGGGGCCGCAGTGCCGAGAACAGGACTTGAGCCGATGCAGAGGATGCCGGTCAAAAATCCCAGCGGCCTGCCCACCCTATCCGACAAAATGAAGCGGCTACTTTGCCGGTGCGACATACCATTCGCCGCGCAGCCAGTCGGCGATAAGCCCGATGGCCTGGGCATCGAGGATTTTTTCCTCACCGAACGCGGGCATGCGGTCGTTGCGGCTGCCGTAGAAGCGCTCATGCTTTGGATTGGAGAGGATGCCCGTGAGCCATTCCCGCGAGCCGTAGCCGGTGAGGTCCGGCCCGGTGGCGTCTTCATCCACGTTGTGGAACTCGTGGCATTCCGCGCAGCGCATGTCCTCATGGGCGAAGAGCGCGCGGCCTTCGGTGATGGCCGCTGATTCCTGATGCTCCACGCTGACCTGCGACTTCAATCCCGCTTCCGCAGAAAGCGCGGCCATGACTTTGGCCAACTGGGCTTTTTGCTCCGGAGTGAAATCAGCCACGTCCTTCTTTACGAATTTCGCCATTTTGCCATCCTCGAATTTTGTGCCGCCGAAAAACTTCGGACCTGAGACCTGCGTCGGATCGAGCATGCCGGCGATCCACTCGCGGCTCGCGAATCCTTTCAGGTCGGAAGCGGACTGCGGATCGGTGGGAATCTCGCCCAGGCCATCATGCCCGTCGTAGCGGTGACACGACGCGCAGTTCTTCGAGAAAAGTTTCGGACCTTGAGTGAAGGGATCGGCGCGCAGCAACGTGATGGCGCCGGAAGCGGGAATGCCGGTCGGGCTGGCGGCGAGTTCCTTGACACGTGCGGCGTCTTTGTGCGCCTGTTTGGCAGCGGCAACGAAGCCGGGATTGTTGCGGTCCGCGCTGTAGGCCAACCATGTGAGCATGCCCGCCCCGCAGAGGAGCGCCCAGAGCACGCCGAGATTGAACCAGTGTCCGAGCTTCCAGCGACCAATGAACGGCATGAGGCAAATCAGCAGCACGACAACTCCTGGCAGGACGATAGCCCCCCAGACTTCCAGTTCGCCTGGGAAGTACTTCAGCATCTCGAAGAGGAACATGAAGTACCACTCCGGGCGCGCCGCCGCGTAGTTTTCCGCCGGATCGGCCGGGGCCGTCAGTTCAGCGCCGAATTTGAGCGTCAGGATCAGCACCGCCGCGAGCACGGCCAGACAGGCCACGGCGTCTTTGAAGACCTGATCAGGCCAGAAGGGGGAATCCTTCTTCCGCTTCGGCTCCTTCGCCGTGATGCCGTGGCGGCGAAACAAATAGATGTGGCCGACCAGCAGGAAGATGATCGCGCCCGGCAGCACACCGGCGTGCAGGGCGAAGAAACGCGTGAGGGTGTGATGGCCGTATTCCGTGCCTCCGACGACGAGTTTCTGCACTTCCGGCCCGATGCCGGGCGTGATGGCGGAAATGCTCGTGGCGACCTTCGTGGCCCAGTAGCCCTTCTGGTCCCATGGCAGCAGATAGCCGGTCAGACCGAGGCCCATCACGAGGAGGAGCAAGGCCACGCCAAACCAGAAGTTCACCTCGCGCGGCGCCTTGTAGGCGCCGTCAATGACCACCTGCATCAGGTGCAACACCAGCAGGACAATCATCGCGTGCGCCGTGTAGTGGTGGATGCCGCGCAGCAGCCAGCCGCCCTGCAGCTCGTGCTCGATATAGTACACGCTCTCCCACGCGGTCTGAGAACTGGGGCTGTAGGCCATCCAGAGGAAAATGCCGGTGATGAACTGCACAACCAGCGTGAACGTCAGCGTGCTCCCCCACACGTAGCGCCAGCGCGAGCCGCCCGGGACATTTTCAAAGAGGGTTTCGTGAACAATTTTCCTGATGCCGGTCCGGTGGTCCAGCCAGTTGAGCAGCGAATTCATGCGAGTGGAATTTTCTTTGCCTTGCCGGCCTCAAAATTTTGAAACGTCACCCAGACTTCCGAGCCATTGCGGATTTCCACCTCGAGAGTGTCGAGCCCGCGCGGGCTGGGGCTTTTTGCATCGGCCAGCGATCCATTCAGCTTGAACGTGCTGTCGTGACACGGGCACAGAAACGAATGGCTGTCGGCCTTGTATTCGACCGGGCAGCCGGCGTGCGGGCAGGTCACGTTGAGCGCCTCCACGGTAGTCTCGTTGACCCGGCGCAGATAGACGGCGCCGATGGGTGTATTCGGGAATTTGTTCCACGCATCCTGGCGGTCGGCGATGATTTGAAAACGCCGCGGCTTGCCGTCATTGGGCAGCGCCTCCAGCGTTGTCACCATCAAAGGCTCGCCGAGCGCGCTCTTGCGCCGCAGCGGATCGAAGACCATCACCAGGCCCGCAGCCGCCGGCACCAGCGTGCAAACGCCGCCGATGGCGACTGCCGCGGCCTTCGTCATGAATTCGCGCCGTTCGGGCTGGTCAGGCTGGTCAGGCTGATCGGGCGGGCCGTGAGCATCGGGTGAGGTCATGGTGCGGGATAATGGTTTGGGGTGGACGTGAAAGTCCGGCCACTGAGAGGCTAAAAAAAGCTTTGGTGGCTGGGGGTGAGGAAGGTGTACTGCGGGGGGGGCGGCGGCAAGGGTGAAGTGAGGAGCTGGGGGCA
>JBJXFS010000132.1:0-53339 GCA_046155625.1 Verrucomicrobiales bacterium
CCCCGCCCCCGGACGCACACCCCCCCCGGGGTCGCACCACCAGCCTCAAAAAATCCCCCCCAGGAATAATTGACGTCAGGGGTCAGTTTTAATTGTCGCTGAGGGAATTTTTAATTGTCGCTGGACAGCGACCACCCGATGGCGGGTCAACTGGGGGTTGAATCGGCCGCCGACTCTCTGCTACGGAGGGGGTGAACCACTCGTCAAATCCTCTCATCGAGCACTTTGATCTGGAAAAACGAGGTTTTCTGTACAGCCTTTCCCTTCAGTCTCTTTGATCCCTCCCCATGCCCCTTGCGATTATCTATAAGTCCTCCGGCCTAATTCGGCATGCTTTACATGCTTATGCTCAAATGTTTATCCACTCTTGAGAATGATTTTCGCCGTTCACCGCAAGCCCGCCGATTCGCTCGTGGTAGTTCTTCCATGGTACCCGCCCCGCCAATCACGTAGCCCGGCGGCCCCAAGGACTAACCCACAACGGAGCCAGCGCCTTCGGGCCTGATCAGACTTTTTCGCCGCCTCGACTTTTTTGCATGCCCGCTGAAAACACCAAATCCCTCGAATCCTGGCTCTGGGACGCCGCGTGTTCCATCCGGGGCGCAAAGGACGCCCCCAAATTCAAGGACTACATCCTGCCCCTCGTTTTCACGAAGCGCCTCTGCGACGTCTTCGATGACGAGATCAACCGGATCGCCAAGGAGGTCGGAACTCGCGCGAAGGCGTTCAAACTGGGGAAACCGGACAAGCAGCTCGTGCGTTTCTACCTCCCGTTGGTTCCAAAAAACCCGGACGACTCCGTCTGGTCCGTCATCCGCCCGGGCCGGGATGCGAGCCGGGCGGCTGAAGATCTGAAGTCCCCATGGCCATCAATCAAGACATGCGGGCCATCATCCCAAACGAGCGAATTCTCCCCGCCTACCTTTTAAATTCGATGGTCGCGCTGAAGCAAAAGCTCTTCGAAAAGGTTGGCCGTTCGGCACATGGAACTATGAGCCTGATGAGCAGTGAGATCGCAGCTTTCCAGATTCCATTACCAGACAAAGCGACGCAATTGGAGATCTCCAACGCCATCGAACTGGTCGAACAGAAGCACGCACTTGTTAGCCACAAACACGCCACCCTCACCGTCCTCATCCGCAATCTGCTGCACCAGTTGATGACGGCACAGATTCGGGTGGATCCAATTAGACAATGAAGACAAACCAATGAACGTCCACAACCCCGACCAATACATGGCGAGTCTTCGCCAAATCATCGCACAGGGCAGAAAACGTATAGGCTTGATCGTGGGCGCGGGCGCACCGGTCGGAATAAAGAAACCTGGCACAAGTGCCCCACTAATACCAGCAGTCGAGGAACTCACGACATTAGTGTTGGCTGCGTTAAAACCGAAATACGGCAAGTGCCTTGAAGCGATCATCGTAGAAATCAAAAACTCAAACATCGAGAGTATCTTGTCCCGCGTGCGGAGCCTCGCGGGAGTTATTGGTGATGCAAAAGTTCACGGGCTTGATGGAGGCGGTTTCGGTGAGTTGAGCGCGGCGATCTGCAACGAAATCGGGATAATTGTCAATCAAGAGCTACCCATAGGCACCTCACCGTACTCGGAAGTTGTTGCGTGGATAAGCGGGGCAGACCGCCCACACCCAGTAGAGATATTCACAACGAATTATGATCTTCTATTCGAGCAGGCACTGGAACGTGCACGGGTTCCATTCTTTGATGGCTTTTCAGGAGCGAACGAACCGTTCTTTGATCCATCGTCGGTTGCAAGTAACGATCTGCCGCCAAGATGGTCCCGCCTTTGGAAACTTCACGGATCTCTTGGATGGTCTAGCAATGCAAAAGGAGAGGTGATTCGCTCTGGGAGGCGCGAGGCCACTCATTTAGTATTCCCCGAACATCTGAAATATGATCAGACGCAAAAAGCTCCATACTCAGCTCTGTTTGACAGGCTACGCGCTTTCCTGATGACGCCGGACACACTGCTCATCTCTACTGGGTTCTCATTCGCAGACGCTCATATTTCCGCTCGAATAGACGAGTGCCTAGCGGCAAACCCAAGTGCCAGTGTATTCGCCTTTCAGTTTAAGAAGCTGGAACATGAAACCCATGCAGCAGACATCGCATCCCGACGGGCAAATATGTGCGTTTATGCTTCAGATATGGCCATTGTAAACGGCATCGCGGCTCCCTGGATGCCAGGCGACCCGCCAACGCGGGATTGGGCACCAATCCGTGCAACGTATTGGAATCTCGGGGATGCCGCTCAACCGCCAAGTTTCGATTTGGGGCGATTTGATCGACTTGCTCGATTCTTTGCGTCCTCTAAGTCTTCCCAATTCACTGCTGATCCAGCCACAGTAGTCTCCGCAGTGGTGTCACCCTAAATCGCGAGATGAATGCAAAACCCACACTTCTTGGTCTTGTTGGGGCCGTTTCTGGATCTGTCGTGAGCGTAAGGCAGTCGCCTGCGGTAGCGTCCGGCATATCGATCATCGGTGGAAAAAGCTACAGGATAGGACAGGTCGGAAGCTTTGTAAGAATTCCACAAGGGTACCATGACCTCTATGGAATCGTATCTGAAGCCGGGGCAAACGCTACACCGGTAGCGGCAGCTGAGAAAGGGACGAACGGTGAACGTTGGATTACAATATCGCTCGTTGGTGAGATTGCTGGGACTTCTTTTGAACGCGGGATCAGCCAGTATCCAAACGTAAATGATGAAGTCCATCTCGTGACGGAAGACGATTTGGCGATGATCTATGGATCTGAAGGCGACGGGCAAGTTGTAGTCGGCCGACTTGCAAGTGCCGACGGCATTCCAGTTCGTCTGGATCTTGATAAGCTCGTAACCCGCCATAGTGCAGTCGTGGGATCTACGGGAGCTGGTAAATCAACGACTGTTGCGAGTTTACTACGCTCAATTGCACTTGGCGCCGCCGGGGAAGGATTCCCGAGCGCACGAATACTGCTTTTAGATATCCACGGCGAGTACTCGCAGGCGCTCTCATCTGTCGCTAAAGTTTTCCGGATCAACGCGACAGAAGAGGAAACGCCGCTGCACATCCCCTACTGGGCGCTAGAGTCAACTGATTTGCTTGGTTTTCTGATGGGTAGGCTTGATGACAAACCATTGACTGCCATTCTTGACCGAATTTCGGATTTCAAACTCTCCCAGGCTACAGATCATCCCAGATTAGGGCTGAATCTGGAGTCAATGACATCCGAAACGCCGATACCATTTAGTTTGAAGCGGCTCTGGTTCGAACTATTGGACCCGGAGATCAAAACATGGGAAGATTCTCAGAAGACCCAACGAGCGATCTTGGCAGAAGGGGACGCAACCACCCTCACGCCTCCAAGGTACAAACCGCATGGAATGGGAACTACCCCTCCTTTCATTAATCAAGTTGGTATCCTTGGTATTCGTAGGCCACTCGATCAACTAAGGTCACGACTTCTCGACAGGAAATACGATTTTCTCCTCCATCCAGGCAAGTGGGAACCGGATCTCGATGGCAACGCAGAGAAGGATCTTGCCGATTTGCTGGAAGCGTGGCTTGGGCATGATAGACCTATAACCATACTAGACTTGTCAGGTGTTCCAAGCCTCGTTGTTGCGCACCTCATTGGTGCCATTTTTCGTGTCCTTTACGAAGCATTGTTCTGGGGTAGAGAACGAAGCGAAGGGGGCGTTGCCCGCCCTTTACTAGTTGTAATGGAGGAGGCTCATCGCTACCTATCGAAAGACTCGGATGGTCCTGCGCGGTCGATGGTGCAGAGAATTGTAAAGGAAGGCCGAAAGTTTGGTGTGGGCGCGATGATCGTCAGCCAACGCCCATCTGAGGTAGATGAAACCATTCTTTCGCAGTGTGGAACATTTGTCGCACTGCGCCTCTCCAATTCAGCGGACAGAAGCAAGGTGCAAGCGGCTTTGCCTGACAGTCTTGCGGGTATCGTGGACAGCTTGCCGGTGCTCCGCACAGGTGAAGCAATCATCACAGGCGAAGCGGCTAGGCTGCCAATCAGATGCAGAGTTTCCTTGCCGCCCGAAGGAAGCCGCCCGAACAGCGAGGACCCTGGCGTGACCGCTGCATGGAAATTGCCACGGCGGCCCGAAAGTTACGAACGCTTGGCAGCAACTTGGCGTGCTCAGAATCCCCGATGGTGCGCAGTTCGCCCCATTCGAACTCGAATCCCAGAAAATGAAATTAAAGCCATGGAGAGAGAACTAGTATCATCCTCAACTATTATCTCGGTCGGTTATGACGATCCGAGTGAAACGCTAGAAGTCGAGTTCAAGAGCGGCGTATACCAATACTACAACCTTCCGCGTCCGATATACGATGAACTGATGTTGTCGGACTCGAAAGGCAAGTTCCTGAATGCTTACATCAAGAACTCCTATCCCTGCTCGAAGGTATAATTTGCTCAATTCCAAATGCCTTCGCCCACCGAACACAAAACCGCCCAAGCCCGCATCCTGGCTTACGCGCAGGAGATCGGCTGGACGTTCGTGTCTCGGGCGGAATCCGAACGGCGGCGCGGATTCGACACCGACTCCCCCTCGGTAGTGGACGGGCCTCGCTCGGCCTCGCTGTACTTCGGAAAACTGCTGCAAGGCCAATTGCGGGCCTTCAATCCGCTGACGCAGAAGCGGAGGGAGCGATCCTCGGCCAATGGCAGCAGTTACCCTCCAGCATCGAGGGCAACCGGGGTTTCCTTTCCATACTGCGCAACCAGAGCAAGTTCTTCTGCGACGACGAGAACCGGGAGCTCGACTTCATGGTGATTGACTATGCGGACCTGGCCCGTCCACAATCCGACCGTCGTAACGTATACGAAGTGACGGACGAGTTCGACTTCCACAATGGCCGGTTCGGGACGCGCGATGATGTTGTCTTCCTGATTAACGGGATCCCGGAGCTGGTGATCGAGTGCACCAGGATGCCCTACTCCGCCGGGTTCACCTGCCTGCCATCAAACAAAAAGAGCGCTGGTCGTGATATAATATAAATATTCATCCCCCGCAGCCATCCGCCGATTACCCGACGGGTTCGTTCCAATAATCGTTTGCCCGTCGTTCGCCCGAGGAGAGAGCCAACACTGTGACGAGGAGCGGTAATCTCCGGGCATTGGAGTCGCCGGCTGGCTCTGGCGTATGAATGTTGAAACCATTTTTCAAATTGGAGATCGACCACACTGGGGCGGAGAGAGCGCCTTTGGTTTTTCACTGAGCCAGCTTCAGCACCACTGCTACGTCATCGGTAAGACGGGTTCGGGAAAAACGACCCTGCTGAGGAACTTAATCCTCCAATTGGCCGAGGCGGGTCATGGCGTAGGCTTAATCGACCCGCACGGCGATTTGGCCGAGGAGTTGATCGAGCAGTTGTCGCCAAAGCGTGCGGAACACACGACATATTTCTGCCCAGCAGACGCGGAGTTTCCAATCGGCCTGAATCTGCTGGCCCAGGCCGACTCCGTGGATCGTCATCTGGTGGCGTCTGGCGTGGTCGGCGCGTTCAAGAACCTGTGGTCGGAATCCTGGGGACCGCGGATGGAATACATCTTGCACAATGCAGTGGCTTCCCTCGCCGCCTGCCCTAATACCTCGCTGCTCGGTGTAAACCGGCTGCTGACCGACGCGGGGTACCGGCGGTGGATCGTGGACCAGCTCGACGACGCGTTTTTGCGCGACTTTTGGGAGGGCGAATACGAGAGCTACGACGCCCGCTTCCGGCGCGAGGCCATCGCGCCGATTCAGAACAAAATCGGTCAACTGCTGCTCTCTCCCTTACTCCGCAACATCGTCGGCCAAGTTGCGAACAAGGCCCGCATTCCATTTTTGATGGACCAAGGTCGGCTGTTCATAGCGAACCTGTCCAAGGGACGGCTCGGGCACGACAAGGCGAACCTTATCGGCTCGCTCCTCGTCACGCAGTTTCAGCTCGCGGCCATGGCCCGCAGTCGGCAGCCGGAATCCGATCGCCGAGACTTTTTCCTGTTCGTAGATGAATTTCAAAATTTTGCGACGGAGGCATTCACTTCGATCCTGGCTGAAGCCCGGAAGTACCGGCTCAACCTGGTCCTGAGTCACCAGTATATCGCCCAGCTCACTCCGGCGGTGCGCGAAGCTGTTTTCGGCAACGTTGGGACGGTGATTGCCTTCGGAGTTGGCTTCAACGACGCCGAGCACCTGCATCGCGAGTTCGGAAAGGAATTCACATCCCAGCAATTTGTGGATCTTCCCCGGTACGAGACGCTTATCCGGGTACATGGGGGTGGTTCGGGAGCCCACTATCAGCGCGCCGTGACGATGCCGGCATTGGCTCCGAACCGGGGACGGCGAGACCGGCTAATCCGTCGATCACGGGAACGGTTCGCCACGCCGCGCCTCACTGTCGAAGCCCGGTTGAATCGGTGGTTGGCGCGTCGATTTTAAGCCGCCTTGCCAGGCATTTCGGCACTTTGTTATACTTTAAGGCAGAACAGTTTTTGAGAACTCCGGGCGGTCAGTGTGAAGTCTGTCTCACTCTGAGATCGGCTTCTTCTGACCACCCGCAAAAAGGAGTTCTCATCATGAGCGCAGTCCCTGTGACGCCCTCGGCGTCTTCCCCCACCAAGGCCAACCGGCCCGATCCGTATCAGGTTGTCACCGACTTGATCATTGCCCACCTGGAGAATGGTGTCGTCCCGTGGAGATGCCCATGGAATCGCGAAACCGGGCGCCCCCGCAATTTCCAGACCGGAAAACCCTATCGAGGTGTGAACGTGATGCTGCTTGGCTGCCGATATGCGGTGTCGCCGTGGTGGCTCACCTTCAATCAGGCCAAGGAGCGCGGAGGCCAAATCCGCAAGGGCGCCAAGGGCGCCGTCATCATCAAGTATGGGACAACCACGACCAAAGAAGGCCAAGATCCACCGCCGCCGGCAATTGAGGAGAACACCTCCGAAGCAACGCTGGCCCGAAAGAAAGGCGGTCGGTTCCTCCGGACCTTCGTTGTCTTCAACGCCTCGCAGATCGAAGGCATCGCCTTTCCTGAAGCGACGAAACCAGCTCAGCTCACTGCCGATCAACGTCTCGCCGAAGCCGAACGCATTGTGTCGCAAATGCCCCAGCGCCCGGTTGTGAAGGAAGGATCCGGCACGCGAGCGTGTTACCGTCCGACGATTGACGAGATTGAGATGCCGCCGTTTGGCTCGTTCGAATCCCCCGAGGCATTTTACAACACGCTCTACCATGAGCTCGTCCACTCGACTGGGCACAGCTCTCGGCTCAACAGGGAGACGCTAACCCGGCACGATCCGTTTGGAGGAGAAGTCTATTCGCAGGAGGAACTGGTGGCCGAGATGGGAGCAGCTTTTGTCGGCATGGAAGCCGACATCGTACGCGACCAACACGAACAGTCGGCCGCCTACCTGAAAAGTTGGCTCATCGTCCTGAAGGATCAAGACCACCGTCGATGGATCATCCAGGCCGCTGCCCAGGCTTCACGAGCAGCGGATTTTATCCTGAATCGCCTGGAGCCTTCGGCTCCAATCCCTGCCGCCAGCTGAGCCTGGCCAAGCCCTCCGACTCCACGAGTCGGAGGGCTTTTTTCTCTTTATGGTACAATCGAATCATGCTCTCCCAAACTCCGAGATCCAAACGGTTCCGTCGAATCGATGGACCGCGGCCGTCGCTACGCCTGATGCCACGAGACCTCGAAGTCCTAAGGCTTGTGGCCGAACACCGGTTCCTTACCTCGGTCCATCTGCACCAATGGCTGGGCGGAAGCAGGCAGAATCTGCTGCGCCGTCTCCACCTGCTTTTTCATCATGGGTACCTGGAACGACCTACCGCTCAACTCGACTTTTACCATCGTGGCGGATCGAGGCCCATGGTCTACGGACTTGACCGTCGTGGCGCCGGCCGATTGCGTCGCGACCTGGATTTTCCTTTCGCCCGTCTTGACTGGGCGGGGCGTTCCCGGTCAGTGGGACGGCTTTTCCTCGATCATGCCCTCATGGTAGCCGAGGTGGTCACCCGTATGGAGCTCGCTTGTCGCCGTCGCGGCGACTTAAAAGTTGTCCTACTCGACGGCCTGCTTCCTCCCGAAAAGACTGCCGCACGTCGACGCGCCTGGCAGTGGTCTGTCACCCTTCCCTCTCAGGAGCGAATCGGACTCGCCCCTGATCGCGTAATCGCGGTCGAACCCATCGCGGGGGCGGATGCAGGCGAAAGCCGGACCTTCTTCCTTGAAGCTGACCGTGGGACCATGCCGATCGCGCGTTCGAATCCCCGGCAAAGCTCAGTGGCCAAGAAGCTCATTGCGTACGAAGCGACCTGGTCACAGCGCATTCACCAGAAGCGCTACGGGATTGGCCGCTTCCGCACACTCCTCGTCACGAATTCCCCGTCCCGCGCCGCCAATATCCTGGATCACGTCCGTTCCCTCCCCCGAGGACAAGGCCTTTTTCTTTGTTCCCCCCTGGAACGCTTGTCCACGACGGAAAATGTTCTCACGGCGTATTGCTGGGACGGCTCCCAGCACCAGGAAGCCCTGTTCAAGCAACACAGCGACTTTTCATGCTAAACAAAATCCACAGTCAGCTGGGTGATAACTGCCCGCCGAGGATTTCCCTTACAAGAAGTAGCTGTAAAATGGATCTTTGCGACGCTGGTCATACCCGCGTCCCGGCAACTAAACAGTACTGGCCAGCGAGGAGAGCGGTGGTGGTAGAGTCGTTCGTGGCGTGTCGCTCGGCCGAGGGGCGCTGACGGATAAGGTGGTGTTCTTCCGTGCCCATATACCATCGTTCTAGCCGCCATTAGATCGGTGGGCCAGGTGGATTCACGGCGTTTTTGAGTATGACGACTGCGGCCTTCACCTCCCATCCGGGAACCTCGAGATAAATGGCCGTGTGGACGGCCACTTTCAATGGACCCGCAGCGCCTTCATTCAGTTTTGTTCGATCCAAGGCTTCGTCGACGGCCTCGCTGTCGCCACGCAGTGCACAGCGTTTTTCCAATCATCGGACTTCTGTCCGGCCCGCCGATGATCCGCCCAGCTGAGAGGGGCTAAAGTTGCCAACTGTTGATGGCCAGTCCTTTGATTTGCGCTCGGCGTCGTTTTTTCACTAGCAGGTGAAAAAGTTTAGCTTAAAAAGAGTGAGTAACAAGCTAAACACCATGGATGGAAACGTACTACTCCGGGCATTCCGTATGCGAGATCATCCTGCAGTCGCCGCGGCGGTCGGAATCGAGGGTCTGCGGGATTCAAAGCGTGCCAACAGGTTTGTCGAATTAGTCCGCCAGTCAGGCTCCTTGGTGGTTAAAATGCCGGACCACCGACAAGAGAAGAAGCGCGACGATCTGTTGGTCGCGTGCCGCAAGCTTCTCGCGGCTAACACTGATGCCGATACTGCATTAGATTTTGAGAACCATACGGAGGACGCGAGGCTCGTTGAGCCAGCGTTCCGCGAGATCGTGCAGACCCTACGGGCTAGCTTAATCGGCAATAAAGCGCCAGACGTGCGCGCTTGGGCTGCGATAGGGCGCGCCGTCTTAGAATTGGAATATCTGAGAGAGAAGCAGGAGGCGCAATTACAGAACCTCGCCACCACAAAGGCGTCTTTTCTGAACATTGCCGCAATGGACGTGAAAGCAGAAGATGGAACCCGCGTCAACGTCGACGCAGTAGTCACATCGATAACAACTGGGCTCTGGCTAACGCTGACTTCGCTCGCTTTTGAGAACAAGTGGTTTGACGAGCATGGTTTGGTAATATTGCCTCCCAAGGTGACTATCGACGACGAAGTGCTTTCTCAAGCAGGTACTGATACTGTATTGGCTATGCAGTGGAGGAAACTCGAACGAGCTTGGGACCGCTCCCGCCTTTTCAGGAGCAGGTTCTCTGTCCACTCAGAAACCGCATTGCTCCCGAGTGGGGAAAACATCAAGATTGATATCCTCACGACTGATCCGCCATCACTCTTTGAGATTGAGATGCGTGTAGCCGAAGATCGAATGTTGCACTCCTATGTAATAAATATGATGGAACTGAACACATTCGGTGCAAAAAAACATATTGTACATGCTCTAGATAGTGGAAAAGTACCCCTGCCTCCAGACGCCTATTTGTCGAATGAGGAGTTCTTAGCGGCGGAGATGTTAACACAAACATTTTGTATCCCTTTCGAGAGGGATGACTTGTTTTTCGATCTATCCCTAAGAGTTTGGCTACGGGGCTATGCGGTGCTCTGCGCAATTGTACCAAAAAATCTTAGTCACAATGTCTCGACCATCGATATTGCCGAAAACGAACTGGTGGCCAAATTGTGTGGCGTTGGGATCACGGAAGCGCAAGCTCTACGATTCATAGACCACGTAAGCTTGCGGCGTGGTTCAAAGGATCTGTTTGATACACCATTGATACGCTGTGCTGATGGAAACCTTCAATTCTTCGCACCCGCGTATCGTGCCCCCAATCTGTGGAATATTCTTTTGTCGCGGCTCTCCTCTCTGGGCCGACTGCGTGATGAAAACGGAGAGCAATTTGAGATATGTTCGTTCGAGAAAAAGGGATTGCATTTCGAGAAGGTTATGCTCGCCCTGTGCACCGAGGCCGGACTGGAGGCGAGAAGTTTTGGGTATAAGCACGAAGGGGTAATGTACCAATGCGATTTGGCGTTCCTGCTTGGGCAGACACTGTTCGTCTGTGATTGCAAGAACTATGTCCTATCGTTCGGTCATATCCCCACGCTCTATTACTTCTCGCATCATCTTAACGAGTTCAGACACCAGATTTTCAGAATTACTGAGCAGTTTACTCAGAACCCAGAGATTCTCAGACGCGAGTTTGGTGCAAAAGCTCACTGGAATAGGATCATCCCGGTTGTCCTTCAAGCTATGCCTTGGAGCACGGGGCGAATCGGAGATGTATATTTCTATGATGCGTCGGCGTTTCGACGTCTACTCAAAGACGGAAGCATTGACTTTACAGCAGTTACGACGATAGGAAGCCATAAAATTCAAAGGAGGCATCGATATATGCTACGACACGGCGATATCCCTACAGACGAGGAGTTTTTGCGCGAGCTCAATGATCCGGCGCAAGTGCGACTTGGAAAGTTGGGCTGGACATGTCGAGCTGAGGCGATTCCCATCTCAGATCGAATGGCGGTGCACTTGCCGGAGTTGGTTCGTGATATGGTCGGAATCGAAGAGCAATTGAATGCGTTGGGAAGTACTCCTGAGGAGGCGACCAGTCTAATAGAAGAGTTCACGAAAGGCCTTCCCGTTGCTATCAATCGGCGTAAAACTGAGCGTGCCCGCATACCTCAACCGAGGTCCAAAGTGCGTATCCGCCGTAACGCGCCTTGTCCTTGCGGCAGTGGCCAAATGTTCAAGAAGTGTTGTCGGAGTTATTACGGAATAGACCAATGAGAAGCGTCGGAAAAGTCAGCAACACTTGGAACTAGACTAGACGAGCAGTAGTTCATTTTCTGAATCCATATTCTTCCCAGAATTCAGTCCTATGTGAAGTAGCAATTTTCACTTGGGCGACCATTTTGCGAATGTTCGGCAGGGCACGCACCTAATGGGGTCGGTGCTCTGCTCGACATTACGCATCGCGGCCCGATCGGCGCAGTCCTTTTGCGATCAATGGCGTCGCTGGTTTAATCGTCTCCGACACACTCCTCGTCATTGATCCCCTAGCACCCGCCGCCAACATCCTGGATCACGTCCGTTCTCTCCCCCGAGGACAGGGCCTTTTTCTTTGTTCCCACTTGGAACGCTTGTCCACCAACGAGAACGTACTCACGGCGAATTGTTGGGACGGCCCTACGAATCAAGAGGCCCTGTTCGCTACAACGGATCCCACCACCTGACAATTTTCCTACAATCTGATACCATGTTGAATGGGAAGGCTTTGCACCATGCACTGCCCCGTACACCACCAACCTGTTCTTTCAGATCATGTCAAAACCATACATTGATTTTGCGGCGGTAAAATCCGCCGTCACCATGGAGCAAGTGCTCACCCACTATGGGCTGCTGTCTGGCCTACGCCGGCACCAGAATGGCGATAGCTATTCCGGGTGCTGTCCGATCCACAAAGGAACGAATACCGAGCAGTTCAAAGTCAGCGTCTCCAAAAACTGCTGGAACTGCTTCGGCGACTGTCAGGGGGGCGGCAACGTCCTCGACTTCGTCGCTCAGATGGATTCCATCACGGCGCATGAGGCAGCCCATCGCCTGAACGAATGGTTCGGCCTGCGGCTTGATCCGCCGTTGCCTGCAGATCGCACCCAGCGATCCTCCCGCAGTCCAGAATCCCACGGCAACCGCCGATCATCTCGACCAAATACGCCGGCGACGGCTGAGTCGGCCGGACCATCCGAGCCGAGCGCGACTCCAGCACCAAAGAACGCGGAAGACGAGGGCGGCAGCAATCCCGTGCTCAAGTTCGAGCTCAAAGACCTAAAGTCCGATCATCCGTACTTGGCTGAACGCGGACTCACCCCTGAAACCGTGGCCGCCTTCGGCCTTGGGTATTGCTCTAAGGGCACCATGAGCGGACGCATCGCCATTCCCATTCACAACATCGAAGGATCATTGGTCGGCTATGCCGGCCGCTGGCCGGGCCCCGCGCCTGACGAGCGCCCCAAGTACAAGCTGCCAAAGGACTTCATCAAGTCCGCGGAGGTATTTAACCTCCATCGGGCTTCACAAGAGGACGCCACACGACCCCTCATTGTCACTGAAGGATTTTTCGACGTCATGCACCTATGGCAGCTCGGCTATCGACGAACGGTTTCCGTTATGGGAAGCCATCTGTCGTTGCGCCAGGAACGCCTGCTGCTGACCGCCGCCCATGCGGGCTCCGGCCTCATCCTCTGTTTCGATGAGGACGACGCGGGCCGCAAAGGACGCGAAAAGGCCCTGCTCATGTTGACTCGGGGCACTTTCGTCCGGGTGGCAGTCCTGCCGCGCGAAGGCGCTCAGCCGGACGATCTGACGGCGCAGGAACTCCAGGCTGTGCTCCACCACTAACCTGGAGGCCCCGACCATGGACGTTCATTGCTCGTCATGCGGCGAGCCGTGGGACACCCATCATCTGCTCCACGACTCGATCCACGACACTTCACTCGACGACACCGAGCTCAACAGCTGGAGCCGATTGCTCACGGCCGCCAAGTTAACCCCGGCGATCCGGGCCGCCTACGCCGCCGCGGGATGGCATTTCGGGCGCACGCTCGTGCACGTGATCCGTTGCCCTGCCTGTCGACCTGAGGACAAACCCGATCCCGATCGGGCACAGTTGAAATCGACCATCGAGGAAATCCTCGGTGACGACATCGACAGCATCGGCTCGGAATTCACCGATCACCACTTATGAACCCACCCCTTGTAGCCAAAGCTCTATTCCCGATGGGTCAGATGATCGCTACACCTGGCGCATTGGAAGCTGTTCCCTATCGCGAGCTGATTCGAGCCCTCGCCCGTCACTCTCGCGGTGATTGGGGGGAGGCCGACGACGAGGACCGGGCTGCCAATGACCGAGCTCTCAATTGCGGCGCCAGACTTCTCTCCGTCTACATCACAGCAGCCGGGACTCGGTATTGGATCATCACTGCGGGAGATCGATCCACTACTTCCATCCTCTTACCTGGAGAATACTGATGAACTCTGAACTCCCGGAACCCCAACGAAGGCGTTCCGTATCTAAAGAATGGAGAATCGTTTCGGTGAGGGAGTGCCCTCATCCTGAAGCGTTGATGCATATCACATCGCCGGAGCCCGCAGTGGAATACTGGAAAGCGCATGTCGCGGGCGCGCCGAGCTTCAATGCAGATCGTGAGTATGTCGTTGTGCTGATGCTCAACGTCCGACTGCGAGTCCGCGGACACCACGTTGTCAGCATGGGCGGCCTCTCCGAGGCTTCCGTCCTGCCTCGCGAGTGCTTTCGCACCGCCATTCTTGGCGGGGCGCACTCGATACTCCTCATGCACAACCATCCGAGTGGCGACCCACAGCCCTCAGAAGCCGATACCGCCTTAACACGCCGACTCCGAGACGCAGGGCGCCTTCTGGGTATCGCCCTCCACGACCACATTGTTGTGGGACATCCAAGGTATTTTTCCTTCCGCGAGGCTGGCCTTTTTTAAGCGGCTCCGTGGTAGGCCCAATACGAATACGCCCCCGCTCAGCTCACAGCTGGACGGGGTTTTACTTTTTCAGCGTTGGTTCGGGACTCAGTGGCTCGCCGGGTTGATAAGCCGCTCAACGAACTCGACGAAATCCTGGTCATGGAACGCGCGGTGCTTTTCCCAAACGTAAGCCGCGATAGGGCGATTGAAAAACGACTGGACGTCGCGCGCGAGTCCTTCGGGTGATCGCACTTCCCCTTCCAGAATGGCGCGATACCAACAGTGGAGATGGAGAATCAGGAGCGTGACGAACTGGGCCTCCTCGACGGTCACTGGCTTCGTGTAAAGGTCGACGTTCGATTCCTTGATCCGGCCGAGATGCGGCTTCCGCTGTAGTTCCTCCCAGATGTCTCTGTGTTGCTCGGTGAGCTTGACCAGATTGCTCAAGCGCCTTGACCGGGTGTCCGCTCGGAAGCTGGCGGCCGTGAAAACCAAGCCGGCAATGATGCCGACGGCGCTGAGGAACGTGTACCCATTTTCGGCCAACCAGCCGATGGTGCCCGCCATATCGCCCAAGCTTATCACGCCCGGGCCTCAGCACGCAACCGGCGCTAGACGCAGTCCGGGATGTCGGGTTTCGCCCTGACCAGGATGCGCCTCGGAACCTGAACGATCCGCTCATCTGGGCCACAGGAGGCCGTCGGCGGCAGCCGGAGCTTCAGGGCGTCGGTCACGTCGATGCCGATGACGGCGAAATCGCCGGTATCGAGCTCCCAAACGTCGGGACAGTTTTCCAGGGCGGGCGTGCGAGCCCCGTTCGCATGCGGGTCTGGCCCAAGGCGGCGGAGGAAGTTCATGAGAAGGCGGGTTGGAGTTCTCGCATTAGTAACAACTGTTACGTGCTCCGGCAAGTGATTATTCGTTTGATGGAGGCGAGTGTCATTTCCATCAGATATCGAGGGGTTGAGTAAAGCGGTCGCGGGGATCCTCCGCGAGCGTCGCCTCGCTGCCGGCCTCACGCTCACCGATGTCGCCCAGCGTGCTGGACTGACGCGCCAAATGGTCGGCTTCGTCGAGAAAGGGACCCGAATACCCTCGCTCCATACGTTTGCCCGACTGGCCGTGGGGCTTGGAGTGAGTCCGGCCGCCCTGCTTCAGGAGGCCGAAGCCAAGGCAGGGTTCCAGAACCAGCGAGTGATCGGGACTAAAGACGGCGGGTAGCACAAATTTTGCGCTTGGCTTTGAGAACCAAACCTGAGAGAACGCTCAGGATACCGTTTCCCATGCCCTCCCCTCAGATTTGTGCTCCCGAAACCGGCGATTTTTTCAAAACGGTTATCGTTCAACCCGGGAGGCCGTCATGAATGCCCTCCGATTCGTGAGGAAATCACCGGAACTCACTGGGTTGCTCATCTCCCTGATCGCGCTTCCCGGATGGCCCTTGAGGAGCGCCATGCTCGCCAACCCGGTCATCGCCCTGTTGTTTTTTTGCTTCACTGGCGCGCTGGCGGGATTTGCCACTGGCGGCTTAACCAGCCACGCCGGATCGGACGCCCAGACTTCCGTAAGGCGAGGGGCCAGAGCCGCGCTGTCGGCCTCCCTGTGGGCAGGAATCTGGATAATGGTCATGGTTGGCACTCTCCCCGGGTGGCAGGCCACTCTCAAAGCTCTCCTCCTGCCGGTTGGATCGGTCGTTCCTGGAACTTTGGTCGGTAGTTTTGCTGCCGCGCTCGGTGCATTCCAATTCCGCCGTCGAACCGTAATCGATTGCGAGCAGCACCAAGATTCGATTGCGGAGGTTCCGCTGTTATTTCGCTACTGCGCGTGGATTGGCCTTGTCCCGGCGTACGCTGCCGCGGCAATTTCCACGCTTCTGCCGGGTCGAACAACGACATCCCTCATTCGATCAGCGACACAATCGGTATCCCAGCCGCAACCCTCCAATGGGAAAGACTTCAACTACGAACACTCGGAAGCGCTGCTGACAGCGCACCCTTACCGCTGGAATGTGACAGCGACACGGGAACTCGGCGCGTTTGTCGGTCGCACGCTTGTCCTTGATCACGATCAACGACGCCTGGCTGGCTCGCTCTCCAGCAATGGTGCGATTGTCCAGATCACGGGACTCAATAAATCCGAGACGCTTCGATTCCCGCCGTTGCCGTTTGACGTCGGCCACCTCGCCTTCAATTCCAAGGGCGACGAACTTTTGGCGGTTTCCAACCGACAACCTCGCAGCCTGGCCATCTTAAAGTGCGACGGCTTGAAAACGATCCTTCTCCCGCAGCCGTCCAAGAACCAGATCCCCGACGATCCCATTGCTTGGGTGGAGAAAAACGCGGTCTGTTTTTATGGAAGCCAATTCAAACAGCAACTTTTGAACCTGGAATCGTTAGAGATCACTGCTCTCGATCAACCTCAAAGAGAATTCGATAGCCTGCGTTACAGAACTTCACCGGGAATGGTGACCAACGACCGTTGGACGTTTCGGATCCGAACGCAGATGCCGACCGCCTCGATGCTCCCGGAAGTGGAGGGAACGCCCGGATGGCCGGTCGTCCTGCGTGAACGCCTTGGTCTGAATGACGCCATGTCCTACTCCATGCGCATCTTTCCTGAAATCGAGTCAGCAGAGGGTGATCGATGGATGGGGGTACAGGAAGGCTCAATCCTCCTGCGGATACGTGGAACACAGGTGACGGGATACTACTTCGGCCTGCGGCCGACGCCACCTCTCCGCTGGAAACTTCAGATGCCTCACGGACCGGAAAAACTCCCAAATGCCGAGTCAATGGCAAACCTGCTCAAAGGCTGTGAATTTCGGCTGTTCGTCTATGCCCCACTGACCAATCCACTCACCAACAAGACGGTTGGCCCGGACCGCCAACAACTGAAAGCCACCCTAATTATTTCGGAATGGAAGGACACGGAAGCTGAATGCTGGCTGGCCATCGATTACCTGCCAATTCTTGCAGGCAACGTCGTCGCCGATCTTCACGTCCACTCCGAGGAACGCGCCCTACTTCCACTGGGCAGCCCGCAGCGCTGGTGGGCTGTCCTGCCCGACCCGACCTCCAGCGCGCAAGACCAAACCCAATTACCATCGCGGCAATCAGTGACGGAGCGTCAAATGGAAGGAGAAAAACTCGAAGCACAGCGGTTGGCTCTAACGAAAGCGAAACCCAATCCTCCTGCTGCGGAAGTAGAGGTCAAACAGCCAGACCCCGTGCCAACAGAAGCCGCAACGGAAACCAAAGACGAAGTGAAGGAACCTTTGCTCCAGGAGTTGACGGCCTACCTAGAGAACCATCATGCTTTGGCGACCGCGGGGCGGATCGACGAATTGGCCCAGAACTACGCTGAGCAAGTGGATCACTTCAACAACGGTACTGTCGATCGCATGTTCATTTTTCGAGACGAGTTCGATTACCATCAGAAGTACAGAGATATCCGAGAACGTGTCCGCGGCCCGGTCGCTGTCCGTCAGCTCTCAAATAATCGAATCCGCGTTGAATACACCATGGTCAACGGATGGACAAAAATCGCGGACGGCACCCGTGGAGGCGGCGCTCACTCGGTGATCTTGGATCTCGTCAAGCAAGGTGATTCATGGAAAATTGTTCGTCACCGAGCAAGCAAACAACCCTGATCCCTCGACTCACATTTCCAATGTTTGGCCTCATTCGCAAACGCAAGCCTATCGTGCTGGCGCACTGGCTGGTTCCATTGAAGGATTTTCAGAGCGATACGGAGCAGTTCTATCGAGCCATCGAAGCGGAACTCGCCGCCCGGGAGCTTCCCGGATTGATGCCCGAGCGAATTCTTTTCCGAAAAGGGGCGCTATGGACGGCGAATCGCACCTACCTGCGGTTAAGAAGGGAGCGCATAGTGTACGACCTGTGTGCTGCATCGTTCGGCAAGTGCTGGTGGTTCTCGGCGCGAGCTGCGGAATTGCCGCGCTCTCATGGTTGCCTCAGTCTGATAGTCCTGCTCCTGATCACAGCTCATCTATCCCTGGTCTTTCTTTATCTCTTCGGATTTTTTGTCGGCACTCTGGTTCTTGTGTCCACCGCTTCCACACTCGTGCTGTTTTTTTCCCTGCTCGGCCAATGGTCGGATTTGGACGATTTTCTCATGCAAGTTCCCATACTTGGATCGCTCTATGAGAGTTTCGGTCGCCGAAATACCTATCACCGTCAGGACGAGTGGATTATGTTCGCCGACATCGCAAACGGGATTGTTAAGGAAAAAGTTATCGAGTTTTGTGCCGCCGGAGGCGTTCACGACCCACTGTTTATCAAGATCGATTCTCCCGAACAGGTGCTCACAGAGAGAGAGCTGGCCAAGTACATGAGGCCTGAGCCGTCCAGAGCGCCATGAGCTTGATTGACGAGATCGTCGATCAGTTTTGCCGCTGGGAGGAGCGCGGCCGGGGTAGACTGTTGTTTCCCCGACCGGTAAAGTTGGAGCCGCCGTTCGTGCCCTTTCCGGGCCACGCTCTGGTTCGGCCATCATCCACCGACGATGGCACAAGGCCGACATTTATCTCTCGGTTGACGGACAGCGCTCGTCGGACGTTCAACCCACCCGCGCCGGCGAATGGGCCTCTGGCCCTCGTCACGAGCACTGGCTCAGAAATCGAGCCAAATTGGGATGAGTCCCATGAATCCGAAGCACCCATAGAATGCTCGGTGGCGTTCCCGCCCGATGTCGCAGCCCAGCCTGAGAAAATGGCCCATTTACTCAGCGCTTTGGCGTATCTGCATTCCCCTTTGGCCTTCGAAGTGATCGGATGGGCTAATGCCATCACACCGCAACTCGTGGCGCGGCCGGCCGACGCTGAAGCGACTCTGGCCGCCCTCGATTCCCACTTTCCTGACAGTCGTGTCGAGTGGTCGCAGGATGAGCTGAGCACTTTCTGGCAGACTGACGACGACACCGAAAGGATTGTGATCGACTTCGGATTGCATGCTGAATTCATGCGACCACTCAACTGCCTCGCCAGGAGGGATCATCTGGTCAGTCTATTTGGAGCGATGGAGCGGTTAAGAGAGGAGGAATCGGCGGTTTACCAAGTCCTCTTCACGCCCATCCCAAATCGCTGGGGTGTGGAGGCTCGACGGTCCATCATGCGTGACGATGGAAAGCCGTTCTTTGCTGATGCACCGTATCTTGTTAAGGAAGCGGCGGAGAAAACGGCCCAACCCTTATATGCGGCAACCTTGCGCCTTGCGGCTAGGACAGAGTCGTTCGAGCGTTCATGGAGCATCATTCGAGGCATGGCGGCATCGCTTCGCGTGTTCTCCCGGGAGGGAGGACAATCACTCGCCCCGCTGAGCAACCGCGATTACGACCCACTTGAGCATGAAATTGACTTGCTGAAGCGCTGGACCCGCCGGCCGGGCATGATCCTGAATCTCGATGAAGTAGTGAGTTTGGCCCACTGGCCGGGTCCGGATGTTCGGTCGGCAAAGTTGCCGCGGTTGCTTCCTGACCGGTCTCGGCCGGCGCCCAGCCCCAAACAACCGCCGGAAACGCCGGGAACCCTATTTCTCGGAACCAATGAACACGGAGGTGAACAGACGCCCGTCATCTTCTCACCCGCGGCTCGTCTCCAGCATACTCACATCATTGGAGCGACAGGCACCGGCAAGAGCAGCCTGATGTTCTCAATGATCATGCAGGACTTGGAGTCGGGTCAAGGCATCGCGGTCCTTGATCCCCACGGCGATCTCATCACTCGGATTCTGTCGAACATGCCTGAATCCCGGATCGACGATGTCGTTCTGTTCGATCCTGCGGATGAAACCTCCATCACTCCGTTCAATGTGCTTTCCGCGCACAGCGATTTTGAGCGAACGCTTTTGGCTTCTGATCTCGTGGGGGTCTTCCGTGATTTTTCCACATCCTGGGGTGACCGGATGACTGTCATTTTCCGTTACCTGGTGCTTGCGTTCCTGGAGCACAAGGACGGCGGGACGTTTGCACAAATGCAAACATTCCTCGTCGACAAGGCTTGGCGGGAACGCTTCCTCCAGGGAGTACAGGATGCCGACGTGGTGAGGTACTGGACGGATGTGTTTCCAAATTTCGACGGGGCAAAAAGCACCGGGCCAATCCTCTCGCGCATCGACACTTTGGTCAGCCATAAGATCATCAATCACATGGTCAACCAACGGGAGAACAAGATCGATTTCGCCAAGGTGATGGATGAAGGCCGCATCCTGCTCGTGAATCTGCCGATCGGTCTGCTCGGCGAGGACGTCTCGTTGATGCTCGGCGGTTTTATCATGGTAAAGCTAAACCAGATGGCGATGAGCCGCGCTCGCCTTGAAGCAGAAGACCGTCGCCCCTTTTTTTGCTACCTTGACGAGTGCCATCATTTCGTCACGACCAGTATCGCCCATATTCTGACCGGGGCCAGAAAGTATGGGCTGGGGCTGATCCTCGGGCACCAGCATCTGCAGCAGCTTCGCAAAAAGGAAGATGTCGCCGCGGCCGTCATGGCTAATACCGCGACCAGAATCGCGTTTCGTGTCGCTGACGCAGATGCCCGAGTCTTAGCCGGAGATTTCGCCCACTACGAGGCGGCCGACTTCACTGCCCTCCCGAATCTGCACGCCTTCTGCCGTATGGAGCGGGCAGACGAGGACTTCAATTTCTTTATCGAACATCGAATCAATCTGGATCGATTGGAGGGCCAGGAGCGGCTGCGAGCTGCAGTCGAGAGTAGCCGCGCGCGATACACCATCCCGCGAAAACGGGAGGAACCAGCCACCACAGGCCCCGAAGAAACTGCCCCAAGCGCGGTTCCGGTTATCGAACAACCGACCCCGCCAGATGGCAGCGTTTCCGTTGACACGGAGGTGCCTGCGCCGACGACAGAATCTGCAGACGGCGAAGAAACGGCCAGCGTGCCAGCAGCCGACATTGGGCGAACCAGCGGGGATCTCGCTGCTGAGGTCGAAGCAATTGAATCCCCAGCATCTGCCGATGAACCGCCTCCGCCGGCACCGCCTCCACCGCTCCCTGGCAAGGGGGGCGCCCAGCACAAACAATGGCAGAACCGATTCAAGCTCGAAGGCGAAAGACTTGGGTTCCGTGCCTTCGTGGAATCCCCCGTTGGAAACGGCCACGAGTCAGTGGACGTGGTTCTCATCCGGGAAAAACACCGAATAGCCATCGAGCTCTCCTCCACCACCTCGGTGGATGCCGAGCTTAAGAACCTCCGCAAATGCCTCCAGCAGGACTTTACTCTAATCGCCCTGCTGAGCGATGATCCTAAACACGTGGCCCGAATGGCGGCCTTGGCGCCAACCATCTTGGAACCAGGCCAGTTCGTGATCATCCGTTGTGATGCCCCGAACGCGTTTCTCGCGCATCTTGCCGAACTTTCCAGTGAACCCGATTCAGACGCAGCTACAAGAGTTCGCGGTTTGAAGATTCGCCGGACTTTTTCAAACGCGAGCACGGTCGATCATGCTCAGCGACTTGAAGCAGCCATCCGACAATTGGCTATCGAAATGCATCGTCCGCCTCCGCCCGACGCCGATTCGTCCTAGAATACAGCCCCAGTTTGTCGCTGATTAATTGCGGCCCTTGGCCGCTGCCTCTTTGCAACGACAGGACATCCCTTAAAGCGGTTCTAAAACAGATCGATTTATCTGATGTTGTTGATAATTTACTTGTCCGAAATAAAAACTTAAGGTATGCTTTGGAAGGAAACAATGAACATTCAATCTCTAACGACAAAACTTTTTACGAAGCGAAGTGCAGTGATTGGCACAAAAAGTGGGGAAATTGATCAGTTATTTGTCCGTCACAAATCCCTGGATTTCGGATTGGTCTCGGGACTCGAAAGAGAACTTAACGACGCAAGTCTGGCAGGTGAAGTAGGATCAGACGACATCGTTGTGTCGGAATTCACCTCCTCTGGTGGAAGGCGGTTAAGATTCGCAACCCGCATTAGTACACAGACAACCACGTTAGCGCTCCGTTAAGTGCTCAGGCCTCGCTCAAGCGGGGCCTTCAACATAAATTCTATCTCACGAGTACCTAAAGCTCCGCCGAGGGAAACATGTAAATCCTGAAACATTCTCTCGCAGGGCCCAGCGAAAAGCGATGATTTGGTCAGATTGGGATGGTTACGTAAGAACTCCTGAATAGCTTCGTGCTTCACGGGATGAATGAAAACTCTGAGAACACGCGCCCAATATCGAAATGTGTCCGCCATTGCCGCTGCTATTCCAGATGTCTCGAATATGCTGATAGGATTGTTTGGATGGTCTATGTACAGATTGCGCACCTGATCCTTACCGAACGGAGGCATATCAATAATAACATCTAGCCGCTCTAGCATCAGAGAAGCGTCTTCTTTAACGTGCGTTGATTCATTGAAAGCTCTCATAAACGATTTAACAGCCAAGTCGTTAAAAGAATAATCGTCGAGCAACTTATCTGTTGTCAGAATTCGAGTTGCTTCGTCAACTAAGTCCTTGTAATGATTTATTATGGCTTGATCAGCTGCTTGCGGACGATAGCGAAGTTCGAAAGTGTTCTTATAAAGCGATTTTTTGTCACGATTCAATAGCGCACGAATCATCTCCGCAAGTCGATCTCGAAAGTTCTCGTCATCCTCCGTAAAATGCATCGAGCGCTCGCCAGACACATTTGGGCCCGGTAAAATAAAGCGCTCAAACCTGAGTAAGGCTCCGGCATCCTCACTGCAACGAAAGTCGTCCAATATTATGTCGAGAATTTTTTCACGCTCAGCTGCCTCATGTCCATGTAGGAAGTAAAGCAAGACCGTCTTCAGCATAGCGGTTTCAGCACGAGTCGTCTTGTGCCAATACACAGCAGAAAACATTTGATATCTGCCCATCAACATAGACTCAACAGGTAGCAACCCTTTCAACGACACGCCAATCTGTGCTGTGTACTTTGACTCTGTATGAGATACCAGAAACGCCGTTAGGCCTTGAAAGAATCGGTCGCGATCAATCCCCCCCCCATAGATTACACCACAGTGATGAGCGTCTCGTGCAAGATAATCCATTTTGTCGCAATCAATCGGCCCATTTATGATCGAGTGCAAAACCATAATTTTTATTTGCTGTCTTGTTTCAGTCTTGCAAAGGAGATCCTCGGCGCAGGTTGCACCTTCTGCATAGGACACCACAGGTTGTATAATTTGAGCAATGAATTGCATCAATTGTACTGCAGCGGCCTCTTCGAGGTTCCATGCTTCTTGGATCGCCTCCAGGGTAGCTTTGCGATCAGCTGCAAGTTGTGTGTTAGCACGTGTTTTGAAGCGTCCTGGTCGGGATTCGTCCATCAAAGCCACGGCGTAATCCTCATGAGTTATTCCTCTGAATGTGCTGCTCAGCTCTTCCAGATAATGCCCGAAAGCGATATGCCCTACGTCGTGAAAAAGGGCTGCTGTAATGAGCGCTTTAACATCGAACTCATCCATTAAAATGCGCCAGAGCGGATTGTCTCGATCTGAGTAAAGCGCTCTCACGAACGCAATTGAATTCCATGCAACTCCATTGACATGTTCGAAACGGGTGTGAATGGCACCCGGAAAAGCGTGTTCAACTGTGGCTAGTTGACGGTGTCTTCTGAGTCGTGCGATAGGTTTCGAATCAACTAATATCCGTTGGTTTTTAGTTAAAGCCACATTCCCGTTGGTAGGCAATTTGATCACATTCTGCGGAATTGAACGCAATTCTTCGACATTCTGAGCTGCGCCAAACTCAGGCATAATCTTACGCAGATCAATCGATAGAGCATTCGCATTTTGATAGAAGTTGTCAACGCCGGGCTTACTTGGAGCCAGCAGACATTGAACGAGCAACCTGATACATCGAAGTGAAAAACGGGCATTTTTGTCCGACTCTGGAAAAGCTTTACTTATAAATGCTTCCACCTTCCGGGAATCGGGGAAATGCTTTACTTTGCGATTGTCTAGGTTTGCGGCATTTGAAGGGGTGAACAAGCGATTCAACTCTTTGCCCAACATGTGCATGTCAAGCCAAGCGGAAGCGTATTCTACTGAAGGAAATGTAGCTTGAACGCGCTTTGAATCCTCGCTCTTGGTAATTGTGTTTAGTAGGATCGCAGGCAAATTCCATTCCGAGGTCTTGATTGTTCTTGGCGTCGTGCCATTTATTTCTAGAAAAATTGCATTTCCTAAGTCGGAAATCTTTACAATGCCATCCTCGCTAACAAGAATGTTGTCTGATTTTATGTCGCAGTGTATCAATCCACTTAAGTGCAAGGCGTGCAGTCCGTCGAATGTTTGAATGAGTAATCGAATTACATCCCTGTGATTAAGAGTATTTTGACCTGAGAGCAGGTACTGAGATAACGTTTGAGCTCCTCTTATCCATTCCATACGCATCGCCGGAAGTGGCACAGACGGTACAATGTGGGCACTTCTTTGTCGAGGCGCGCCTTTTATTTCAATGACATCACCGTCGAAAACTCTGGTTATATTGTGATGGGACAGTGGCGCATGATTAAGAAATTCGTTACGCGTAACCGCAAATTCATCTTCGCCGTCGTCGCCCTCAATAAGCGAAGGCCTAGTGATTTTAAAGGCGTGCTCCACTTGCGGCAGGTTAGGAGGCGAGCATTTGAAAACGATCCCACCACCGCCAACAATTATGGGCCCGCCCTTTTTTGCAACCATCTGTGAGAATCCCTTAGGCTCTAGCAAGATATCCCGGGTCAGTGTTAGACTCAGTTTCCCCTCACTGTTGATAGCCTGCTGGACTATCGTATCGAATGTTGTCATGTCGTTCCATTCGATCCCATCACGACTTCGCGCTATTCCGTCAATGCTGGTTACGAGTGCCGAAAGACAACGGGCGACATCTTGTCGTATGAGATCATGATTCACGATGGGCGGATTCATATTTTTGGCTTTTGCGATTCGTACCGAAGGCTGAGTTTTGTTGATCGTTAGCGCATCAGCCTCGAAAAAAGGGGTTAAAGTAGTCGAAAGACGGAAAAAGTCGACGCTTTATTTGATGGATTCAACCGACAGAATTTTGATAACGACTGGGCCATCATCACGTTTGCGTCGCCCTGGCGTCGATCAACGGCCTGACAATGCTGTCGGCTTCAGTATCAGGGTTTGGGGAGCACCTTATGGTATCGCGAGGAATGTACAGGAGCGTGTCGAAGTATCCGGCCTCGGCCATTGAGACATGGACAAGTTTGTTGAGCTCTTGTGGGGTAACCGCGCATGTCGAGGTCGCAGAGGACGCAGAGTCGATAGGCGGCGTGTAAGCTTACAACGCAGTGTCGGCTTTCCTGGAACTATGGTCATCAATTTCGCGCACTTTGGCATCCAATTCTATCCGCAGGGTTTGTAGTGGCAGGGGTCGAGTCCGAGGATTGGATGCGCTGTTACTAAGCATACTTCCTCTTTGGCCCCGCACGTCATAGTGGCCGCACCCGCTCGTAGATTTGTTTCTGACGCACCTTGTCTCACGAACTAAGTTTTTGCCATTTTTCGCGAGGCGCTTAGACGGTCGTTTTGTCCTCGCACCTACTTCAAATGAACCGCATTATCTGACAGGTAATCTAGGTCAGGGGCGTTCCTTTGTCGATTCACTGTGCACAACCTTTTTCGGCGCGTGCTTCAACTCAATTCTGGCAACAGCTGCGCCGCTTTCCTTAGGACATCGGTATCGATGTGGGTGTAATTCTGGCTGACCGCTTTTGAGTCGTGACCAACGAATTCCTGAACGATGGCGGCGGAGATGCCGGCGCTTTTGAGGAGGCTGGTGACGGTGTGGCGAAGCGAATGGAAGGAGAGTTCTGAGACCTTGCGTCGGGTGTCTCGGCCTCCACCCCGCTTTGAATGGGAAAGCCGGGTCACGATACCGGCGTTTACCATGATCCTGCGAAACTGATTGGACAGGGTTCCGATGCGTTCATTGCCGCCCAACGCGGCGACCGCCTGCGGGAAGATTGGGCCTATTTTGGATCTCGAGCCAGCGTGGGCAGTATTAAGCCAAGTGAGCAGAGGTTTGGGGAGCGGGAGGATCTGTCGCCGACCGGTTTTCCGTGTCGTGAGAGACAGCGTTTGCGACTTGAGATCAATGTCCGCCCACTGCAACCGCGCCAGATCCCCGAGGCGCTGCCCGGAGTAAAGCCCCGCCAGGATGATCCCCTTCCACTCAGCCTCGGCAACTGCCAGAATGCTCTTGAGCTCATCAACCGTGAAGGCACGCCTTTCGGGGCGCTGGTTGTCGGAGCGGATTGTTGGCACCTTGGCGGCAGGATTATGGTCGATGAGACCATCACGCCAGGCCTGCTGGAGGGCGACACGAAGAATCTTCAGGCGTTTGTTGACCGAACTGCTCGACAGCTTCTTGCCGATCTCGTCCCGAAAACCGGCGACCTCGCCCGGCGTGAGGGTTCCCAAGTCCCGGGTGGCCCGGTCGCCTATATGGTCGATGAACTCGCCGACCGTGGCCTCGTAGACCACGTGAGTGGTGCCCGCGACGGTTCCCTTCCGCAGAGCAGCCCAGCGATTGAGGTAGTCCTTGATGCTCGCGGATTCGAGGCGGCGACCCGAATGATTGCGGTAGATGTCGCCGATCACCCGGCGCGCCTGCACTTCGGTCAACTGTTCATTCGCTGCCTGTTCATATTGAAAGGCGATTTTCATCGCAGCCTTGCGGTCGGTCGTCTTGGTCGACCGTTGAGTGCGCGACCCGTCTGGCATGGCAAAACACGCGTACCAGTACTTGCTGGTCGATTTTCGGCGGATGGAGGGCATAGTGTGGCAACCATACTGGCAACGTCACGGATGTCAATGATGTCACGGACGTCACATTCTACTGATTTAGAGCGTTTTCCAGATATGCCCTGTCGAACCGAGGGTTCGAATCCCTCTCTGTCCGCCAGATTTCCAATCGATTTAAATTAAGCGTGTTGTAAAATCATCAATCGGGCGATCCCGATCAGGCAACGCGCCGCGCTGCTTCCCTGGGCAAGGACGACATCTCTAGCACTATTCTCCGAGCCCGCGACCAGCCTAATTGCCAAAGAGGATGAGAGCATGCTCCTGTGTTTCGTGTGCTGGATGGGTGTCCTGCCTTTCTCTTAGAAAAGGAATGACTGGAACGAAGGCCTCCGGCATGCGCCTGGGGTTTGTGCATTTTCATGCGAATCGGCCGCGGACCCTCCCTGGCGGAACGCCCCTCGCAGAAAAGGCCATGGCCCGCAAGAGCGGCAATGTGTGCCGCAGTCCCAGAATCCTGGCCGCTTCGCCACAAGAAGTTGCCACAACAACTTTGCAAAGGAGTTGCCGAAGGCCATTGGACTGCTGGAAAAAGTCCCAGCTCTTCGGGGCGAAGCCTCCTTCTGGAAGTTGGCTTCTTCCGAGACGGGTTTTTTGCAGCGGGCTACGAAAAGCGATCCATCTTCATGGACGAGATGACCGTTGCAGCGGGCAAGTGCCGGGGCTACTCCCTGCGGGGATGACGTATTTGGAGGTGAAGCAGATGCTGCGACATCCGAGCGCCAGCCTGATGAGGAAGAATCAGGCGGCGTTCATATTGTCGTTTCTGCATGCGGCCTTCAAGCAGCCGGGGCTGGTGCAAGTGGAGAACGAGGTATTGCGGGCGCGGTTATCGAACTGGCTGGATCAGTATCGCGGGAGCGAGGAGTTTGAAGCCGAGCGCGGCGCGCGGGAGTATTTGGAGGAGTGGTGTTCGGAGCGATGCGGGTGGCTGCGCCGCTCGCTGCCGCCGGCCACGCAGGTGCCGGTTTTTGAGCTGACGGCGGCGACGGAAAAGGCGCTGCGGTGGCTTGAGGAATTGCGCGGGTCGACGTTTATAGGCACCGAGTCGAGGATGGAAAGCATCTTCGCGCAAATCGACTCGCTGCTGACCGAATCCTCTGCGGATGTCGGGTTGCGGCTGGAGGCGCTGCGGGACCGGCTGAGGCAGACGGAGGCGGAGATCGACCGCATCGAGCGGACGGGTGAGGTCCGGGTGCTGGATGCGCGGCAGGTGCGCGAGCGGTTTCTGCGATTGATCGAGGAAGCGCGCACGCTGATGTCGGAATTTCGGCAAGTGGAGGAGAATTTCCGGGAAGTGGCCCGGGTGATCATCGAACGCCAGACCGATCAGGCGGCGACTCGCGGTCACATCATGGGCGGCGTGCTCGATTCTCATGACACCTTGCGCGAATCGCCGCAGGGACAGAGTTTTTATGGATTCGTCCGGCTGCTGATGGATCCGGCGCGGCGAGAGACGTTCGAAGACCAGGCGATGCGCGTTCAGCAGCTGCCGCAGCTCGAGCCGGATGATCGTAACAATCAATTGTTGGTCAGGTTATTGTCCGTTCTGCGACTGGAGCAGGAAAAGGTGGGTGACTCGACCCGCCGGCTGGCCTCCAACCTCCGGCGCGCCTTGGAATCATCCCAACTGAGCGAGCGCCGCCGCATTCGCGAGCTGGTGGGCGAAGTCCAACAACTGGCTTTTCGCGCCAAAGACCGGCCACCTTCCGGCGGGTTTTTCGAGATTGCCGAGCCCGTGCCCGTGTGGGCCAGCCAGTCCCGGCCGTTGTGGAATCCGCCGAACACCCTGAAATCGGGTGGCCTCGAAGGAGGCGATGTCCAGGAAATCGATGCCGCCACGCTGGGGGCGCTCGGTCGTCTGGCTCACTTGTCGCTCGACAAGCTGCGCCGGCAGATCGAAGCGAGTTTCGGCGACGATACCTGGATTTCGCTGCGGGCGGTGCTCGGGCGGTTTCCGCCGGAGCATGGGGTGCTCGAAGTGCTGGGGTATCTGGTGATTGCCGCCCGGCATCCCGAGCGACACGATTTGCCCTGGGACCGGATGGAGAGTTTCGAGATCGACGGCGCGCGGTGGCGATTGCCGGCGGTGAGTTTTGGGAAGGAGGAGTCGACCCTCGCCGCGTCATGACTGAGCCGACCACCGCCCATGTCAAAGCCCGGCTATTCCGGGAGCCGCTGTACGCGGAAGACGGTTCGTTGTGGGACACGCTGCTGCAAGGCCGCGACGATGTCGCCACGTGGTTTGCGGGCGTCGGGCTGCAATTGGTGATCGATGAGGACGAGGGATATGCCTACATTCAGCAACCGGACGGGGATGAAGCGCAGGGCATTCCGCGGCTGATCGCCCGGCGGGCTCTCGGGTATGAAATCACGCTGCTGCTCGTGTGTCTGCGGCAGGAGCTTTCCATCACCGAGGCGCGGGATGCGGACCAGGTTCGGCTGGTACGCAGCCGCCGGGAGATCGCGGAATTGATCTCCGGGTTTCTGGGGGAAACGACCGACGAGGTGCGCGATCAAAAGAAGATCGACCGGGCGATTGATCAGGCGGTGGAGTTGGGGTTTTTGCGTCGTCTGGGTGCGGGCGCCGGCGAGGACTTTGAAATCCGGCGCATCATCAAGGCGCGTCTGGGGCCGTCCGAACTGGAGTTGATCAAGAAGAAGCTAAAGGACCATGTCGATGAGTGAGCGGCAACTGACATTGGGCGGCGGTCCGCCGGGGTGGCGGCTTCACCGGCTCGAGATGGCGAACTGGGGGACGTTTGGTGGCGCGCGGGTGCATCAACTGTGCCCTGACGGCGGATGGACACTGCTGGTGGGCGAGAACGGGAGCGGGAAGTCAACGGCCATTGACGCGCTGCGCACGCTCTTGGCGCCGCGCGCGCAACTTCGCGGCAGCTTCAATGACGCGGCGGGTGGCCAGGGGCGTCGCGACCGCACGTTGACGAGTTATATTCGCGGCCAGTGGTCGGCCTCGCGCGACGACGAGGGCACGAAGGCGCAGTATCTGCGCGACGAGGATGTGCCCACCCAGTTGATGGCGGTTTTCCGCAATGGTGCGACCGGCGGCTGCCTGACCCTCGCTCAAATCCTGTGGGTATCCGGCGGCACCGACCAGACGGTGTATTTGGTGGCGCCGGGCGTGCGGTCGGTCGTGCCCGACTTGCAAGATCTTGGGGGCGGTCGCGAGATGCGGCGGGTTCTACGCGATCGCGGGTTCAGCGTGTACGACAGCTATGCCGGATATGCCCGTGATTTCCACCAGCGCATGGGGATTCCCGGCGAAGGGGCGATGGAAGTTTTCAATCAGGCCATCGGGATCAAGGAAGTGGTGAGCGTGAAGCACTTCTTGCGCGGCCACTTGCTCGCCCCGGGGACGACGCCGGAAATGATTCGCGACCGCGTCATTCCCCAGTTCGCCAGCCTCGAAGACTGCTGGAACAGCATCCAGCGCGATAAACAACGACTCCAGCTGCTCGAACCGGTGGTGGCCGCGCACGAGGCGGAACAGGCGGCCTCGGCCCTCAAGCGGCAGCTCGATGCCTGGCTCGTCCTTGTGCCAAACCACTATGGCCTGCGCCATCGCGAATTGCTGGCGCGAGCACTGGCCGCCACGACCGCGGAACTTCAGGCGCTGGGGGCGAAACTCACCGAAACCGAAAACGAAACCGCGCAGGCCGAGGCCCGGGCGGTCCATTGCCAGCGGGCTCTCGACGGCCATGGCGACAGCGCGAGGATCGGCGAGCTGGCCAATGAAATCACAGCCTGTTCGCTCCGTCTGCAGTCGGTCCGCCAGACGCGGAATTCGTTCGACCAGGCCGTGAAGGCGTGCGCCCTGGGGCTGGAAGTGATCGATGAGGCGGGATTTCTCCGCGTGAAGTTGGCGGCCGAGGCGCGCCGGCACGAGCTCACCACTCGACGCGACGCGGACACGGAAGCCGAACAACAAGCCGGCCTGCAGCATCGGGAAGCGACGAATCGGCTGCGCGACACGACCATCCATCTCGAGGAATTGCGGCGTCGCCGCGTGCTCATCGATCTGGAGCTACAACACATCCGCGATTGGATTTGCGACGAGGAGGGACTGGCCAAGGAGGAACTGCCCTTTGCCGGTGAGTTGGTCGAGGTGAAGCCTGAGCGCGACGACTGGCAGGGCGCGATTGAACGTCTCCTGCACGGGTTTGGAGTTTCGCTGCTGGTGCCGGAGCGGCGGTACCGGACCGTCGCCACTCTGATCAACCGGACGCGCCTGCGGGACGCGAACAACAAGGGACTGCGACTGCAATTCCACCGTGTGCCGGAGACGGTGCCGGAGTCGCCCCCGCCTCCGGATGAGAACACCGTGGCAGGGTGCCTCAATCACCGAGATGACCATCCATTTTCGCGTTGGGTGCGGGGCGAAATCGCCCGCCAATTCCATCACCGGTGCTGCCGCGACGTGACGGAGATGGAAGGCGTCAAGTTCGGCCTGACCCGCGAAGGATTGATCCGCGGCGGCACGCGGCACGTGAAAGACGATCGGCGCGGCGTCAACGACCGCACCCACTGGGTGCTCGGGTGGTCGCCCGAAAAGAAAATCCAGGCCCTCGCCGAGGAAAAAGCTCGATGGGAACGCGAGGTCGCGACCTGCCATGCGGCGGTCGCCCGCCTGCGCGCTGAAGTGGAAGAGCTGCGGCAAAAACTCTTGCTGCTCGACGGAGTGCTCGCGCTCCAGGCATTCTCGGAGGTCGACCTGACGGGCGGGCTGCAGCGGTTGGAGGATTTAAAACACGAGAAGGAGGCATTGGAACGTCGATCGGCGGACCGCCTCCAGCTCGAGCAGGCACTGGCGCAGGCCCGGGAGAGGGTGAGGCGGCTGCGCGATCGGGAGCGCGTGCTGGTCGGGGAAAAGTCATTGCTGGAAGCCAGCGTGGCTTCGAAGCGCGATCTCAAGAAGCGACTCGATGCCGAGTTGCCGGCGGATCCCGAGTTGCCGGATGCCGAGGGCCTGGCGTATTTAGCCGAGATCGAGCGCGGCCAGGAAGGCACACTCGACACGATCGTGGAACTCGAGCGGCGGGCGGTGGACACACTGCGGAACCGGTCGAGCCAGCAACAGCGCATCGTCAATGAGGCGCGGACGAGAATGGGAGCGCCGATGCAGGCGTTTCTGCAGGCGTTTCCGGAAGACGCCAAGGACTTGTCCCCAAATCCCGATTACGCGGAGGATTTCGTGCGCATTCACACCCGCGTGAGGCACGACGACCTGCCGGTCCATGAAGAACGGTTTCGCGCTTTCCTTAACGACAACCTGACGCAAAACATCGCCAGTCTGGACGCGGGGTTGGCTCAGGAAGTCAAGGCGCATCGCCAGCGCATCGCCCAGGTCAACCGCACGCTGCGCCAACTCGAGTACTCGCCCGACAGCTATGTGGAGATCGATGTCCGGGAGCGTGGCGAACAGGCGGTGGCCGGATTCAAGAAGCGATTGCGCGACATCCTCGGCATGGGCATGCAGGACGACGAGGCGGCGCGACTCGGGCTGTTCGAGCGGATCAAGGAGCTTATCGAGGAACTCAAGAAGCCGGACTTCGCCAAAGTGGTCGCCGACAGCAGAAACTGGCTCGATTTCGGCATTCGCGAGTGCCGCCGCGGCGACGGGTCGGAAGTCGACTACTTCGATTCGTCGCAAGGGAAGTCGGGCGGTCAGAAGGCGAAACTGGCATTCACCATTTTAGCCGCCTCGCTCTGCGCCCAGTACGGGTTGGCGGCGGACGCGGATTCCACGGACGGGTTTCGGCTGGTGGTGATCGACGAGATTTTTGCGCGGACGGACGAGGGGAATTCGAGGCGGGCGCTGGAGTTGTTTCGCAGCATGGGGTTCCAGCTCTTGCTGGCCGCGCCTTGGGAGGCGAAAGTGCGCATCGCCGAACCGTATGTCGATAACTACCACCTGACAGTGAATCCGGAACACCATGCCTCGACCATCCGCGGGGCGAGCCGGGAAGCGTATGCCGCCGCCGCCGCCACGTCGGCATGAACACGCGCGCCGATTTCCTCAAACAGGCGGAACGGCGGTACCACGATTTCCTGCGGGCCACGGTGAGCGGGCACGCCCTCTTTCCAATGCCGGTCACGCTGGGCAAATCCAGCCGGGCGGAGACGTATGACGCCCGCCGCGCGGAATTGGTCCAGTTCCGGAAGGACGCGGCCAGTCTGGGGTTGGAGGTCGAATGGGAAACGGTTGAAGAACGCCGGTTCGGACGGCACGAGCGACCGAAAGCGGCGTACTTCCCGGACGAAGCGGCTTATCTGAAGGCGCTGGGGAAGGCGCGCGAAGTCGCGTGGTTTCGGGAAGAATGCGCGCGCATTCTCGCCCGCTTTCCGGATTTGAAATCATGGGTCGAAAGCCAAGTGACCACGGTCCTCCGGGAACTCGGGAACTGGGAGCGCCTTCTCGACGTGGTCCACTGGCTCCAGGCGAATCCCGCATCAGGTCTGTACCTTCGCCAGCTTCCGGTCATCGGCATGGATACCAAGTTCATGGAATCCCGCTTCGCGTTGCTCGACGTGCTGCTCGCTTATCCAAGTCCCCCGTCGTCCGAAGGCGATTTTCGGAATCGTTGGGGATTGCGTGCGGAGGAACCGATGGTTCGAATGCGGTTTCTCGATCCGGAGGTGCGTCGGCGCTGCGGATTTCCCGAGTGCGCCGACGATCTCGCCCTGCCCACCTCGCAGGTGGCCCGACTGCCGCTCGACGGTGCGCTCGTGATCATGGTGGAAAACCTCCGCAATTTCCTCGCGCTCCCGTTGATCCACGGGGCGGTCGCCGCTTTTGGCTCCGGCGATGCCCTGGCTCATTGGCGGCAGGTCACATGGTTGCGATCGGCCACCTGCCTGTATTGGGGCGATCTGGATGCCCATGGATTCGCCCTACTCGCCCGCCTTCGCCAGTTCCTCCCGCACGCTCACAGCCTGCTCATGAACCCTCAGACGCTCGAGCAGTACCGGTCGCTCGCCGTCCCCGATCAAAGCCGCCCACCCGCGTTCGAGGCTGCCGCGCTGCGCCCCGACGAGTTTCAAGCATTCGCGACCGTCTCCCGCGACGCCATCCGGCTGGAACAAGAACGCCTCCCGATGCCCGCCGTCCATCAAGCCATCGAAGACTGGCGCCGCGCGGGCGACCCACTGGCGGCTACGGAGGAACGACCCTCGAAATCATGGCATTGAGGTGGGACGCGACCTCCAGGGCGCATCGGCGGTGAAGGCGTACCATCCGGGGGGGCCTCCACTTTTCGAGTGATGGTCGCGTGAATCACCCGGAAGGGTTTTGCCCATTGGTTCTTCTACCCACGCTCGTTTTTTCTTCGTTTAGGCACCGCTTGAGAAGCCAACGAGGGGCTGCGTGCGCCACGATCCCACCGCCTAGGCGCCCTGGAGGTCGCGCCCCACCTCCAGCCGCTTCGCTTCCAGTTTCCGTTGTCGCAGAGATCGCACCTGGTGCACGCCATATCCCCAGCCGCAGGCGAGTATCGTTGACTGCGAGGCGACATCAACCCATTCGCTGAATGTGACTGGAGGAAATCCGGCCCTCCAGAGGCCGATGTAGTATCCTGACGCCAAGGCCATAACAATAAGTCCGCAAAGCAGCTGAAGCCCGAGAGGCGGCTGGCGAAGTCAGTCCCACGCGAGACGTTCCGACTAGGAGTGGCCCGGGTCAATCGTAAGCGTCTGACCTGGGCATCTAGCCGGCGGTCATTTTCGGGGCGAGCCTGGCGGCATGAAGAAGCGAACCCAACGAGAGTGGCGGCGCCTAGTGCGCGAATTTGAGAGCGGCGGCCGGTGTCGGCGGGATTTTTGTGAAGCCCACGGTCTGAGCATGGCCACGCTGGACTATTGGCGGCGGCGCGTTCGCAGCTCGGGTGGCGGCCGGTTGGTGGAGGTCGAAGTGGCGGACGCGCCGGCCTCGGTATTGGCGGTTTCCGCAGGAGTGACCATCACGTGGCCGAATGGGGTAGTGGTGGCACTGCCGGCGTCCGCGGTCGCGCAGGGAATGCTGGAGGGTATGCACCGTGCCTTTGGAGGGGGCGAACCATGTTTGCGTTAAGCGCGGCCACCAAGGTCTATCTGGCAGCGGGAGCCACGGACCTGCGCAAGGGCTTCGACGGGCTGAGCGCGATGGTGGAAAGCGTCCTGGAAGAAGCACCGCTGAGCGGGCACGTGTTTTTGTTCGCGAACGCGACGAGGACGAGGCTGAAGGTGCTGGTATGGGACGGAAGCGGGCTCTGGATTTGCGCAAAAAAGTTGTCGCGGGGGCGTTACGCCTGGCCGGCGGCGGGGGAAGGCGAGAGCCGGCGGGTCACGATGAACCAAAGCGAGCTGATGCTGCTGCTTTCCGGGGTGGATTTGGTGGCGACTAAACGCCGGGAATGGTGGAGGCGGGAGTAACTCGGACGGATGTCGCGCGTTGCGGCGTGCAAAAGCATAGGGGAAGTAATCCATGTTACGATGGCATGTTAGTCTATATGCTATCTTGTGGAAAACCATCGTTGTGCGATAAGTGGATTATCGCATGGAAGCCCTAACCACACTTCTTGAAACGCTCACTCCCGCGCAGCGGGAGCTGGTCGAGAAGGCGCAGCGGGAATGGGAGAAAAAGACGGCGGTGCAAATCAAGCGGCTGGAGATCACTGTGGAGCATCAGCGATTGGTGATCCTGGATCTGCGCCGCTCGCGGTATGGAGCGAAGGGCGAGAAGCTCAGCGCCCTCCAACTTGACCTGCTGGACCTGGAGCCTGGACTCAGCGCGAAAGAGGTGGAGGCTGAAGCCGCGCAAGCCCAAGGCGACGAGGCGACGGAAACGAAAAAAGCTCCGAAGAAGCGCTACGGAAAGCCGCATCCTGGACGCGGAGAACTGCCCGCGCACCTGCCGCGAGTGGAGCGAGTGTTGGAGTGTACGCCCGAGGAGTGCCGCTGCGGCCAGTGTGGTAAAGACAAGAAGCTGATCGGCTGGGATGTCACCGAAACGCTCGATCTCAAGCCGCTGGAGTTTTTTGTCATCGAGACAAAACGCGCGAAGTACGCCTGCCCGGTTTGTCCCGATGAAGGGGTGCAACAACCGCCGGTGCCGGTTCGGATCATTGAGCGTGGGATGTGCGAGGACCGGGTGGTCATCGAGGTGCTGGTGCGCAAGTACACCGACCATCTGCCGCTCTACCGGCAAGCGGCCGCCTTCCTGCGAGACGCGGACATCGACCTTTCCCGCAAGACCCTTACGGGTTGGGCGATGCGGGCGGGCGAACTCCTGATCCCGCTCAACTTGGCCATCTTCCTTGAAGTAGCCGCCGAGGGATACATGCAGGTCGATGAGTCGCCGGTGCCGGTATCCGATCCGGACACGCCCGGAGCCAACGGCAGGGGTTGGTGGTGGACTTACAGCACGCCGCGCGGCAGCGTCAGTTACGACTTCGCCCGCACCCGCGGTTACGATGCCGCGGTTGAGCGGCTCAAGGGATACAAGGGGAAGATGCAGACCGACGGCTACGCGGTCTACGACAAATTCGACCACGAGGGACTCATTCACCTTGGCTGCTGGAGCCACGCCCGGCGCCCCTTTCACCAACTGGCCACGGTCCTCAAACAGGATGCTCCCAAGAGTGCCATTTGCCGCCACGCCATTGGAATCGTCGAGGCCATCGGAAAACTCTACGCCCACGAGCGGACGCTTCGCGAAGCCAATGCGCCTCCCGAAGAACGCTTCGCCCATCGCCAAGAACATTGCGTGCCGCTGCTTCCCTCCATCAAAGAAAAAATCGAAACCGCCCAGGCGGAGAGCTTGCCCGGCAGCAAGCTCAGCAAGGCGTGCGCCTATGTACTTGGGCAGTGGCCAAAGCTCATCCGCATCCTCGACTATGGCGATGTGGAGCTTGACACCAACTGGGCCGAAAACTCGGTGCGACCGCTCGTGCTAGGTCGCAAGAACTGGATGCACGTCGGCAGCTGGGAGGCCGGCCCACGAGTGGCGGCCATCGCCAGCGTGATCGAATCCACCAAACGCCTTGGCATCAATCCCAGGGACTACCTCGGCGATGTCCTCCCGCGCTTGGCCGTCGGCACGATCGAGGAAGCGCCATCCCTGACCCCTGCCGCCTGGCTCCGCGCCCGCCAAGGCAAACCCGCCGCGTAGTGACTCGCGGCGCTCCCCCCACCCTTCGACACAGAGTGGGCAGTTGGTGCGCCCGGTAAAATCACCGTCAGCGACGGACCATCGACCGCCGAGCGCGAAATTGCCGTGAAGCGCCTCCGCCTCTCGGTCTTGGGCAAATCCACGGCCTCGCGCCGGGCTCGGCCACGCGCCCAAAAACCTGTCGCGCCCGACGAGCCGCCGGCATGGGCAGCTCAGACGCTTACGGTCAATCTCCCAGTCTGCCCACAGAAGTGGGCCACTGATGCGCTTATGCTCGTGGTGTTCCTGGTTGGCCACATTCGGGCTGGGGGGGCGGCCCATTGGGTCGGTGATGGCTTTGTTCGCGTCGCCTGGCTATCGCGGCTTTGATTTACGGGCACGAAATCTACTTCGGTGTGTCGGGCGTGGCCGAGGGTGGTTCGATGGCGAAGCCCTTGGCGAGCAGGTGAAGGATTCCGGGAATCAGGCGAAGTTGATCGGGCGTCTGCCGCACCGTGATCGATGTGCCATCCGGGGAGAGGACGGCAAGAAAACAAGGCGCCTCGTTCGAGAGGACGGGGGTTTTTAGCGGAGTTTAAATCGGTAGGAAGTGAGCGAGCGGCCGGTCAGGGTGTCTTTGAAGGAATTGCCATCGGGAGGAAGTGGTCCCAGTGGCGATGAGTCATCGGCAGGGCTGGTGCGGAGGCGGGTGGCGGGGCCGGCGGCCTGAGCGGACCCGGCGAGGCTGAGCTGGAGCGGGATGTCGGATGAGCCGGGGTGGACGAGGTGGACGACGACGGTGCGGTCATCGGCCAGGAACGAGCAGGCTTTGACGGATTCTTGGGAGCTGGTGGACTCGATGACGTGCATTCCCGGAGCGAGAGCGACGCCCCACTGGCGGTAAATGTGATAGGATTTTCGGAGGGTGTAGTCGTTTCCCCAATCGATATAGATGAGTGATTCGCCGGCATTGGCTTTGGGGTAGGCCCAGGCGTAGGCCATCCAGACGTTGGCGCCGCCGTTGAACGCGTCTTGCAGGGACAGGGCATTGGCAATGGCCGCAGCGATCTGGCCGGGAGAGTCGTCCTCGCCGCGAGAGCACCACTCGGTCATCCAGACGGGCCGGCCGCGGGCGAGTTTCTGCATGTCACCCCACCGGTCACCACGCGGGTCATAATCGTGGGCGCCGAGGACGGCCAAGTGCTTGCCGGCCTTGCGCTGCAGGGCGGGGAGGTATCTTTTGACCGCATCCGGAGCGCTGAGCGTGTTAGGGCCGACAAGCTGCGCCCGTGGGACATCGGGGAATTCTTTCGCCATGGCGTCGAGGTAATCGCCGACAATGGCAAAGAGCTTGGCGTGGGCATCCGGATCGAAATAGCAGCCAGGCTGGTCGTGTTCCCAGTCGCATTCGTTGGAAATGGCGAGGTATTTGACCGGGGCGCCGCCGCGGGCCATATGGGCGAGGAATGCCCAGAGGTATTCGGCGAATTCCAGTTCGTGCTTCGGCTTGAGCGTCGCCTTTTCCTTGCCGCCGCCGCTCGGGCTGTCATTGGTTTTCATCCAAGGGGGCGGGGTGAGCAGGGTGGCCAGAAATTCGATGTCCGGAGACCGTTCGCGGGCCGCCTTGGCGATGGCGAGCGCGTGCTCACAATACTTGAAGTGTTCCGGGGAGAAGGCGGGCACCCGCGGGTCGTCGTTGTCGTTTTCCGGCTCGTGGGTTTCCCGGATCATCAGGTGAACGAACCGGTTCTTGGCCCGGGTGAACATGTCGTCGTAGAGTGCCGCTTGGCGTTCGGTCTGCTGACGGGCGGCCAGGCTGGTCACATGGCCTTCGTAGAACATCGCGCCGGCTCCCAGACCTTGAAACTCCTGCCGCGCCTTGGATGGAGCCACGGTCACACGCACCGAGGGCGCGCCCAGTCCGGCTCCGGTGCTGCACACGAACATCAGCAACCACGTGGTGGCAGCGAAACGGATTTTCCTCGTTGGACTGAGGCTGGAAAGGGGTTCGCGGGTCATGGCGGGCGGGCTGGTGGAGGGCGCAACTATAAGAGCGTGCAGGGGCTTTATCGAGGAAAAGGAATTGGAATCGATAGGGTGGGGTGATTGAATAATTCACGCTTTCGCCTCAGCCTGATCGACTTCGAATCCGCTTCTCTGCATGGTTGGTGCTCCGTTGGGTTTAATTCTTTTGACGCCGGCCAGGTCGTGGAGGGAGATGCCGCGTGGACGCCAATCGCGATTCAAGATCCCGCTGACCGGGTCGATCCAATCGGAGATCGGTCGGCCGACGAGCTTATGGGCCAGTTCCGCGGCCGATTCGCTGTGGGCGGGAAAGTCCCCCAACCGACGGCGGTTCATCAGCGGATCCGGGGTGGTTTGGGGTTCATGCTTCCGAGCCGGCGAGCAGGGACGCCTCGCCGCTAAGAGTGTGGTAAATCCCTTTGAAGAAGTAGTACCCCCACCCCCATTCCGGCTCGCCGTGGAGTTGTGACCAATCGCGATTGTAGTGCTGGCTGGCGTAGAGGAATCGTTCGGGATGCGGCATGAGACCGAAAACACGACCGCTGGCGTCCTGCAATCCGGCGATAGCTTCTTCCGAGCCATTCGGGTTGTCGCCCGCGTATGTCAAGGCGGCCAGCGCTTCGCGGGCATAGCGGGCGGCTTCTCCGGCGGGTGCGACGAGCCTTCCTTCGCAGTGGGCAATAGGGAATTCGATGTCGACGTCGGTTGGTAGCTCGCGAAGAAATGGATTGGCGGGATTGCGGACGCGCAATTTCACCCACCGGCACTGGAAACGGCCTGAGGTGTTTTCGATGAGGCTGGCTTTCGGGAGCAGACCGAGTTTCGTCAGAATTTGAAATCCATTGCAGATGCCGAGGAGGTGGCCGCCACGGGCGACGAATTCCTCGAGGGCGCCGGCGAGCCGTTGCTGGGTGATCAATTGCGCAATGCGACCGGACATCACGTAATCGCCATAGCTGAAGCCGCCGGAAAAGACGATCAGGTCGGCGCCGGCAATGCCTTCCCGCGTGAGGACCGCGCTCGGAACGATGGTGGCGTCGAATCCGGCGACTCTCAGCGCACGGGCGGTTTCCTCGTCGGCATTGGTCCCCGGGTAGCGCGGCAGGAGGGCAATCGGTGTCTTGAGCATGGCACAGGGATAGCCGGGTGAGGCAGAATGTCGAGAGCGCGGCTGGCCGGGGGCAGGGAGGGGACCGGGACGACGGCAGGTGGAGTTTGTACATTGTTCATGACGCCTCGGCCGCGGAAAAACTCCCCAAGCCAGCGAGGCGAAACGGGCATCGAGGTGGGACGCGACCTCGGGGCGCGTAGGCGGTGAGGATGGGCACTCTCTCGAGAATCCACATCTCCTGGACCGGTTCCCGCGCGGGAAAACAACACCGTGCCGCAGACAACCAGTACGTTCTCCATGCGGCGAAGTCTCTGAGAATGGGAGACGGCGCCTTGCCCGGACACGCGCACCGCCTACGAGCCCTGGAGGTCTCGTCTCACCTCGAGCCGCAAGCGCTCGCTCCCAGCCTGATTCAATAATTTTAAGGACGCACGCCCGCCTGTCCGTGTTTTCCGTCGCGAACGGTGAGGTTGCCATTCTCCGGATCTTCCAGTCCCGGCTCGATGCCATAGGCGCCATTCGATTCGCGGGTGGGCAGGCGGACGAGCCGTTGGGTGTCCGCGGGGCGATCGAGGCAATACCAGACATTGCTGGCGAACTGGAATGTATCGGGTGCGGTGTGGCTGCCGATGTTGATGGATTCGCGCACTTCGTCGGCACGAAAGACGATGATATTATGCTCAAACTTTCCCCTGCGGCTCGGAACAAATCTCGGGTCTTGGTTTTCCTGCAGGATGCGCACCGGCCACCGGCGTGGTCGATATATGGTATTATGGCGCACGATGGCGCCGTCCACGCCGACGAAGGCGATGGCGGCCTGGCCGCCCAGGAACTCGCAGTCCTCGACCGTGATGGCTTGGGCTTCGAACGGGGCGTCCTTGGGTCTGAAGAAGGGAAGACCAGTGTTTCCTCCGATGTTGACGCCGCGTCCGCCGAAGTTTTCGAATCGGCATCGTTGAACGACGATCTCGCTGCTACCGCCCTTGGTTTGCACCCCGTTGGCCATGTCGCCGCCGGCATCCTTGAAGGTGCAACCGGTGATGACCCCAGCCCGGCACCCGACCATGTCGATCGCGGAACCGCCACTCCCCCAGCGTTCGATTCGACATCCTTCGATGCGGAAATGGGCGACGCCCGAGAGCTTGATCCCGTCGCGATTGCCGCGGGGGCCGACGTCGCGAACGACGATATTTTTCAAGGTCACGTGTTGGGCTGGCGCGGCGGCCGATCCGCCGTCGTCGATGTTCAGCCCATTGGCCGTGGCCGAGGTGATCACCAGATCGCGCCACTCGACGTGCTCGGGCGACGACAGCTGGATTCCACTGGCGCCGCCTTCGATCACCGGCGGATCGTCCGCATCGGCCGCCGCAATCACAATTGGCTGGTCCGCGGTGCCACGCAGGCCGGCCTGAGACAGGCCTCCGGGATACTTTCCGGGCTCCAGGAGAATCGTCGATCCCGGCTTGGCGGTCCGCAGAGCGCGCACGAGCGATTCCCGATCGGCCACGCGTGTTTCCGCCGCCGCTCCCATCCCGCCGAAGGCGCAGAGCGCGGCCAAGGTACAAATCGCCGGTTTCATGGCTTATTCCAATTCCATCCACAAAGTCATCGATCGGAAATCGAAGGTGGTGCGGAAATATCGAAGCAGTCCGGATCCGAGGAGCAGGGGTTCCTGGAGCGGGCCGGTCCATGTCTCTACATTGGGGATCGGCCGGCCGTCCATGACGAGCCCTGGAATAAAAAACACCTGGCCATCGATCTCCGCGCCGGGACCGACGGCGCGGACCGGACGCCCCTTGGTGGAGTAACCGGCGAGGTCGAGCTCCTGGAGCGATTTTTCACTGACAAGGAGGACGCCGTCGTAGCCGGTATCGACGATGACCTGGCGGGTCCGGCCATTGGGAAAAGTGACGGGCACGCTGAGGTGGCCTTCGTGGGTGACTTTGAGCGGGAGGCGCAGTGACCGATCGCGGGCCGGCGGGACGAAGTGGCCGGCGTAGTCGAAGATGACCTGTTGACGGCTGTAGTCGAAGGTGATGTACGAGAACGCGGCGAGCGCTGGTGTGCCCATGACATTGAGTTCGCCGCCGAGGCTGGGGGATAGGGATGATTTCCCGAATTCGTGGACGAGGACCGGCATGCCGCGAATCGCGAGCTGGCCGATGCCCAATTCGCCGACGATCCCGAGCTGGGTGTTCTGCTGGTTGCCAAAGGCGGTCGTGATCTGGCCGTGCATTCCCATGATCTCGACGTCGGAGACCGTGGCGCGTTGACGGCCGATCATGGTGTGGTTGCCGCCGGTATCGAGGACGAGCGGGAATAATTCGCCCCGGTTTATGCGGGCGCGAACAATGGGGACGGTGTGGTTGGGATCGCGAACCATGGGCACAGCCACGGGCGTGCGCGGTTGCACGTCCACCATCGGATTCAACCCGCCGGTGGCACGAAGCAGGGGAGCCCGTTGCTGGTGGCGGGTCAGGGCGCCGCATCCCGCCAGCGGCAGACACGACACCCAAACGGTCAAGCGGAGAAACAACGCAATCCGCGTAATCCAGGAGTCTCCGCCGGGCGGACGATTTAGTCGAGGGTTGTGGCTCAAGCGAGCCACTACAGCGAATTATGGATGTGAATCAACGTCAAGGTGGCCAGAGCCGTGGCGTACGCGGTGTCGCTTTCCCGCCAGCGGGCGGCCGGGTTGGTCCATGATCCGGACGGATCTTGGGCGTTGAGGATTTGATTCCCGATTTTCTGGCGCCAATCGATCTGGGTCCCATCGGACTTTTGGAGCTGGCCCAGGTTGAGGGCGGTCAGGGCCTTGGCCATCGAATGGTAATAATAGTACAACCCTTGGCCTCCGAGTCCGGGGTTTTCGGTGGCGGAAAAATTGTCCTGAAGCCACGCCAACACCGCTTTGACGCGGTCGTCATCGGGGGAAAGTTTGGCGTAAATCAAGCTGAGAAGCCCGGCATAACTGATGCTGCCGGATGACCGGAGCGCTTTCCGGCCGTCTCCCAGATCCTGTTCACCGGCCTTGCTCACGCCGGGCTCGTAGACAAAGCCACCTTTGTTCGCGGGATCTTCGCTGACCCAGGCACTCGAGTTGTGCGCTTTGAGGTTTTGGCAGCGTGAAACGAACGCGATCGCGGCTTCGTAATTGAGCTTCGGTTCATTTTCCGAGGGCGGTTGTTCGGCGTCGAGCGTCTGAGCATAGTACAACGCTTCGAGCGCGAAATGCGTATTCGACAAGTCGGAGTATTGCGATGACCCGCCATAGCCGATCCCGCCGTCGTGCGTGTGATCGGCTTCATCCTTTTCGCCATTGTCCTGCTGCAGGCCGGCGACGAAGGCGCGGGCGCGGCGGGCGAGCGGTCGCAGGTCACCCTGAGGATGGGCCATCAAGGCCGTCAGGCAGATGGACGTGTTGTAATTGGCGAGTCCTTTGACATAGAGGCCACCATCCGGCTGGGCGGTGGACGCGATGAAATCAAATCCCTTTTTGGCGGAGGGCGGAAGCGAATCAGGATCGCGCCCGGGATCGCCGAGGATGGCAAGCACCGCCAAGGCGGTGATCGCCGGCTGTTCCGGGTCACCCATCGCGCCGTTGGGCGCCTGCGCCTTCTCCAAAAATCCCACGCCCCGTCGAATCGCCATCGCCGCTTCCTGTTTCAGCGATTCCTGGTTCTGCGTGCGGGCCTGAGCCGCGGCCGGCGGGATCAGGGCGACAACACAGATGAGCGGGGCGCCGAGAACGAGAGTCAGTGATTTCATGAGCGTGGTGGATCAACGAACGGATATATTGTTAGAATTAGGCCATTCTGACATTCCCGCAAGCCGGTCTCGGGAGGGGAAGGGGGAAGGGGGAAGGGGAAGGGGTGGTGCGGGGAGGGTTTGGGGTGGTGCATGCGGGGGGCGCACAGGGCAAGACGAGGACGAGCGGCGCAGAGGAGGGGTAGTCGCAATGAAAACGCGAAGTTTCCGGAGCCATGCTTTTCGCACTTTGCTTCGCGTACCGCCTGAAGGCGGTACACCAACCGGAAGCATTGGGTTGGTGTACCGGGTTGACCCGGGGCGCGGAGCTCTGTCGCCAATGCATTTCGCACTTTGTTTCGCGTACCGCCTGAAGGCGGTACACCGATCGGGAGTATTGGGTTGGTGTGCCGGGTTGACCCGCGGCGCGCCGCTGCTGGGCCGGCATGGGGGTTGGGCCTCAGGCGAGGACGTCCGGGACGACCTTGCCGTGGACGTCGGTCAGGCGGTATCGGCGCCCTTGGTATTTGAATGTGAGGCGTTCGTGATCGATGCCGAGGAGGTGGAGGATGGTGGCGTGCCAGTCGTGCACGTGAACGGGATTGCGGGCGATGTTGTAGCTGAAGTCATCGGTTTCGCCGAAGCTCATGCCTGGCTTGATGCCACCGCCGGCGGCCCAGGCGGTGAAGCAGCGAGGGTGGTGGTCGCGGCCGTAGTCTGTGGCGGTGAGTTTGCCCTGGCTGTAGGCGGTGCGTCCGAATTCACCGCCCCAGAGGACGAGGGTATCGTCGAGCAAGCCGCGGAGGCGCAGGTCCTTGATCAGGGCGGCGCACGGCTGGTCGGTTTGCCCGCATTCGGAGCGAATGGCCCCGGGCAGGCCGCCGTGGTGGTCCCAATCTTGGTGAAACAATTGGACGAACCGGACGCCTCGTTCGATGAGGCGCCTGGCTTGGAGGCAATTGGCGGCGAAGGTGCCGGGCGTCCGGACGTCGGGCCCGTACATTTCGAGGATCGATTCCGGCTCGCCCGAGATATCGGTGGCATCAGGCACGCTGGTTTGCATGCGAAAGGCCATTTCGTACTGGGCGATACGGTCATTGACGACCGGATCGAGAGTGCGCTCGTAAGCCTCATGGTGCAGTTCGGCGAGACGATCGAGCAGTCGGCGGCGGGCCTGGCTGCTGACGCCGTCATGGTTTTTGAGGAACGGCACGGCATCGGCCTGTGGGAGGAATTTGACGCCCGAGTGGGCCGCCGGCAGGAATCCGCTGCCCCAGAGGCGGGCGTAGAGTGGCTGGCCTCCCTTGCCCTTGGTGACGAGCACGCAGAAGGCGGGCAGGTTTTCGCTTTCGCTGCCCAACCCATAGCTGAGCCACGATCCCAGGGACGGGCGGCCGGCGATCTGGGCGCCGGTCATGAAGAACGTGATGGCCGGGTCATGGTTGATCGCCTCGGTGTGGAGGGATTTGATGAAGCACAGCTCATCGGCCACCCCGGCGGTGTGCGGCAGCAATTCGCTGATCCAATGGCCCGCCTGGCCGTGGCGGGCGAATTTGAAGACGGATCCGGCCAGTGGGAGCGTGGCTTGATTGGCCGACATCCCGGTGAGCCGCTGGCCCTGACGCACGGAATCCGGCAGGTCGCGTCCGTGGTCGTCATTCAAGCGCGGCTTGTAATCGAAGAGGTCCATCTGGGACGGACCGCCGCTCATAAAGAGATAGATGGCGCGCGTCGCTTTTGGGGCGAAATGCGGCTGACCGAGCACGCCGTGGCCGGCGGCGGCCGGAGCTTCGAGCCCGAACGCTTGATCGCGACCGAGCAAGTGGGCGAGCGCGGCACCTCCCAGCGTCAGGCTGGTGCGGGAAAAGAAGTGGCGCCGGGTGAGCTGGGTGGCGGCGGTCGGTGGGATGGCGGAACCAGGAATGGGTGGAGCAGGCGTCATGGGGTGTAGGCGGTTATCGTTTCATCACGCTGGCATCGAAGTTGAGCAATCCCTGGGCCACTGCGTGCAAGCCGGCGAGGCGCGCCGCTTCACCCTGCTGGCCAGACAGTTCCGATTGTTCCGCCAGGAATTGGCGTAGTACGGCGAGCTGGCGGTCGGTCGGTCGCAGGCTGGTCACGCGGCGAAACATTGAGGTGAGTGCCGCGGCATTGTCGTCCGGGTGCTCGGCGGCCGCCAGTTCCGCGAGGCGACGCGCCCAGGCGACGAAGTTCGGTTCGTTGAGCAGGGTGAGCGCCTGGAGCGGCGTCTGGGTGAGCGGGCGTCGGGCGCTGCAGACTTCGCGTTTGGCCATGTCGAACAAATCCATGCGCACGTCGGGCATCGTGCGTTTCCAGAAAGTGTAGAGCGACCGCCGATTGACCTGATCCGGATTGACGCTGGGGCCGCCGATCGCGCGGTCGAGCAGGCCGGAGGCGACCAGTGCCTGATCGCGGATTTGTTCGGCGCTGAGGCGGAAGGCCGGACCGCGGGAGAGCAGGCGGTTGTCTGGATCGCGGGCGCGGACGTCAGCGGGGACATCGGATTCCTGAAGGTAGGCGCGCGAGGTCACGATGAGGCGGACGAGCCTTTTGAAGTCCCAACCCGATTCCATGAGACGGGCGGCGAGGAAATCGAGCAATTCCGGGTGGGTCGGGAGCGCGCCTTGGACGCCAAAGTCTTCCGGAGTGCGGACCAACCCTTCGCCGAAGAACGACTGCCACAGTCGATTCACGATCACGCGGGCGGTCAACGGGTTCTCGCGAGCGACCGTCCAGCGTGCGAGCTGCAGGCGGTCGGGTCGACCCTCGGCGCTGGTGGAGGCGAGGAATTTCGGCGGCCGTGCGGCGACTGGCTCGGTCGGGGCATCGTACGCCCCCCGCGCGAGGATGAAGGCGGGTTTCGGTTCGTCCAGCTCGCGCATCGCCATGATCTCCGGGAGGCGGTCGCCGGCCGCGCTGCGCGCTTGCCGTGCCGCCCTGAGGTCGGCCAGCGCGGTGCGATTGTCATTGTCGATGGCCAGCAAAAAGTGCTCAAACGCCGCCGCCTCCTCGCTCGCGCCGCCGCGGGTCGGCTCGACATCGGCAAGCCAGGCCGCCTCGAGCGGGCTGACCGCACGCGCGAAGAGGCGAAGCTCGTCGACTTCGCCGCCCTTGAACCCGCGGTCGCGAAACCGCTGACCTATAGTAAACCTTTCCTCGCCACCGCGATTGATGTCTTTGGTCAGCGCATCGCGCACAACGTCCACCGCGGTTTGGATGCCATTGATGTAGAGCTTTAATCCGGCGGCCCGGCTTGAACCGTCGTAGCTCCAAACCACATGCGTCCACTCGCCGACCCGCAGTGGCTCGCGGGCGACGACGCGCAGAGCATTTCCCGGCCAGAAGTGAACAAGCGCGGCACTGAGTCGACCCTCTTCGATGAGCAGCTCATAGCCGTTACTGGCGGCGTCGGTCCACGCCTTGGACCGATGAAAAACGACCGCGCGATCGAAAACCTCCGGTGATTTAATCCAGAGCGAGGCCGAAAACGCGTCGTCGCGCGTCCATTTGCCGCCGAGGGAAAAGTTCACGTTGTTTTCGCCGCTGAGCCGCAGCGCCTGCCCGTGCCGACCTGGCGTCAGCGCGACATCGTCGAAGATTTTGCCGGGCTCGGCGGCGTTGACGGCATTTTCCACCGTTCCGTTGGCGATGGAGTCGAACGAAAAGTGGCCGATCTCGTCGGGCCATGGGTTTGCGGGTGGGTGCGGCTCGGCCGACGCGCGGCGCCATTCGTCGAAGGCCGTGCGGCGGGAGGCGCGACGGAGGGCGAGGTCTGCCTCGGCGCGCACGACTTTGGCCGAGGCCAACGTGAGTGCCTGGTCCTGATCGGGTGTTGCCAGACTCAAGGTGGGCGTCGGGATGGCGTCGGTAAAATGAGAATACAGGCCGCTTTCGTCGATGTTCTGAAAGTACGCAAAGAGCGAATAATAATCGCGCTGAGTGAGCGGGTCGTATTTGTGGTCGTGGCACTTGGCGCAATTGAGCGTGAGGCCGAGAAAGGCCATGCCATAGGTTTCGACGCGGTCGGCCACGTATTCGACGCGGAATTCCTCGTTCACGCTGCCGCCTTCGTTCGTTTGGCGATGGAGGCGGTTGAAAGTGGTGGCCAATTGTTGATCGCGCGTGGGGTTGGGCAGCAAGTCGCCCGCCAGCTGCCACGTGATGAATTGGTCGAACGGCACGTTTTGGTTGAAGGCCCGAATCACCCAGTCGCGCCACTGCCAGACGTGCATCGCCGCATCAGACTGATAGCCGAAAGTGTCGGCGTACCGCGCCACATCCAGCCAGTCGGCCGCCATGCGCTCGCCGAAATGCGGCGAGGCCAGCAGCCGGTCGACTTCGGCTGCGACAGCCGCCTGGCGTGGCGCCGAATCCTCGCCTGCCTTCGTCCACGTGGCCTCAAAGGCGTCCAGCTCCGGCGAGGAGGGGGGCAATCCGGTCAGATCAAAACTCAAGCGGCGAAGCAGACGCCCGGGTGCGGCCAGCGGTTGAAACTCGAGCTCCGCTTCGCGCGGCGATGCGGCCAAAAGGGCGTCGATTTCGTTGGCGCCGCCGCTGGCGGTGACCGCTTCGGGCGTCACCGCGACCGACGGCACGGTTTGGAATGCCCAATGGCCCTGGTACTCCGCTCCCTGCTCAATCCACGCCCGCAGCATGGCTTTTTCCTCCGCCGACACACTGAGGTTCGACTCGGGGGGCGGCATGACTTCGTCCGGATCGTCCGAAAAGAGGCGACGCACCACTTCTGACTCATCCGGCCGTCCTGGCGCCAGCGCCTCCAGTGCCGCCTCCCGCTGGTCCAACCGCAAATCCCCCTTGCGCTGCTTAGCGTCCGTCCCATGACAAATAAAACAACGGTCCGACAAGATCGGCCGCACATCGCGGTTGAATTCCACCCGCCCGTCCGCCCCCAATACGCCGCCCACCCCAGCCAGGATCAGCCCACCCAGGCCCACTCGGACACGCCACCGGATACCCGCGCCTCCCACCACACGCCCATCCCGCCCGGCGCCCGGCTGATCCCGATTCGGTCCATTTTCGATTGTAGCCATCTTTTTTGCCAAAAATGCGGCTGCCCCACCCGGTGGTCTATGCCGCAAATTGCCCGGATTGTATCCATTTCTGCTCATTTTACCAAATCCCAGTGCCGATTACAGTCATGGAGGAGATTTTGGATTTGAGCCAAGCCCTCCGCCGCCCTCCGACCTCCGACCTCCGACGCATGCCCTATACTTCCGCCATTCGCAGCGGCTACGGCGACCCGCGCACGCCGCATGGGGTCGCGTTGCGTGATCCGGGCGGGGCGGGCGGTCAATTCGTCGTGTACGAGGCTGGGTGGTTGCCGCACGGACTGCACTGGCGGTTTCCGCAGGTGTTGAGTCCATTTTGGCGTTTGTATCACAATCCGCGGCCGGGTTGGCGGATTGTGCATCAGGGGCGGTCGTGGCCGTTGGCGCCCGACTGTTTGTTGCTTGTTCCGGACGGTCTGATGTTTGATTGCGAGGGCGAGGCAGGGGTACCGCACTTGTGGATTCATTTTGGACTGGCGTCCGCGCTTCAATCGCCCCCCGTGAAGCCGCTGGCGATGGCGCTGACGCCGCCGCTGGAGGCGCTCGCGCACCAACTCATCGCGCGTCTGGACACGGGCCAGGCCCCTGCCGCCATCGGCCACACCGCCAGCGCGATCCTGCACGAGACACTCGCGCACCTTGATCCGTCGACGCTCGCCACTCACCCGCCGAAATTGGCGGAATTGCTCGCGCACGTCGATCGCCATCCCGCCGCCGACCACTCGAATGCCGCTCTGGCGCGCCGGGCGGGCCTGTCCGAGAGCGCCTTCATTCGGTGGTTTCGTGCCTCCACCGGCACCACTCCCGCCGTGCATGTGCAGCGCATCCGCCTGAAAACAGCCGCCCATGCGCTGCTCACGACCACACGCAGCATTGAGGACATTGCCGCCTCCGTCGGATTTCGGAACCGCCACCACTTCTCCCGCGTCTTCGCCCGACAGTTCCACTGCGGACCGGCGGCGTATCGCCGTGCGTGAAGGGACCCCAGTCACTCAACAGGGCGATTGGGAACCACGAAAGGCACGCAACACACGAAAATCAGAGGGATACGATCAACCCTCCCCTCATCAGTTGGCCTGCGCCTGAGATTCCAAAATCGGGTTGGGATTGTCCTGGACGAATGGGAACGACCTCCTCAAAGTTTGCGCCGGTCGGGAGTGGCGTGAATTCCATGCCGTACCCGCCCGATCACACAAGACACTCGAACCCATCAACTGCCGCCATGAAAACCACCGCTGTGACCCTCGCCGCCACCATTGCCATGCTCGGACTCAGCCCTGCTGGTTTAACCCAGGAACCCGAGAAGATCACTCAGCCTGGAGCCATCAGCGGCACCATGAACATCGCGTTCAACACCCGGACTAACCTGACCGACAAAGGGAAGCCGGCCAAAGGCGCCAAGGACGTCTACGAAGTCGCGCTCAACGTGGCCAAGACCACTGAATTCCGCGGCAAAATCGAACGCCAACCGCTCATCGTGAGTGACATTCTCGGACGCCAGGAGCAGCCGGGACAGCTGCAGTACGCGATCAATCTTGCCGTTTTCAACCCGGTCGACATGACGCAAAAGAAGACAGTCGGCAAATGGGTGGGCACGGTGCCCATCAACGCGGGGGGGATTTACCAAGCCGATGGACCGGCGGACAGCCGTCACCGGATCAGTGTGGATGCCATCGGGCGCGCCCCGGCTTTTACCGACAATTTTGGCGGTCGCCTGCTCGGCAAGGGGAAAAAGTCCTCGGGCGTGATTTCGTACATCCGGAAAGTGCAGGGCAAGGAAGTGAAGATGGAGGTCAAGAATTCCGACCCCATGAAATTCGAGAACCTGTTGGTCGCGGCCGGCCCGTCGCAGAACTATCCCAAGGTCACGGTGAACGGGAACCTGGATTACGACTACGAAACCGGCAACTGGCTGACCAACGGCATCCGGTTTACCTACACCTACAATGGCAAGGCGATCGAGGATGTGGTGAGCGGCTCGATCAAGTGGGTTGAGGACGAGAACCGCGCGTCCAATGGGAAGGGGCAGTATGAATTCAACCTGCGCTGGAACGAGTCGGCCAATGCGGCGACGAGCACCGAGGCCGACGCCTTCGCTGCACTCTCCGACGAGGAAGCGTTTTTCGCGGTGGATAATTCGATTCCGTCGCTCACGGGCACGGTGAAATACGAAGACGTGCTGCGCGGGTCCGGCGACGAGGCGGTGCCGACGTCGAGCAAGGTGACGTACGCGCTGGACGCCAACCAGCTGACCAAACAGCAAGTCATGAACTTCGTGAAGCTCTGGCTCGTCTGTGTCGGCCCGACCAACGACGAATAATTGCTTCAGGCGCGCGTCGTTTTCCCTCCCGGGCTCGCCGCCCTTGCCGCGGGTGTGCCAGCCGGCCGACGGTCGGCCCGCACGCTGGCGGCGCCATTATTTGTCACGTTGATCTTCCATCTCCGTATTCTTCCACCACACCATGAATCCCGGTCACACCCCGCTGGCGCGCCTCACCCGCCGTTGGCTCCACCAATCGTTCGCTCCGTCCGCCTCGCGCCGCCAGTTCCTTCGGACCGCCGGGCTCGCCACGGCGGGCGGCTTGCTCATTCGCCCGGCCGCGGGCCAAGATGAAGCGGCCCCGCCCGCCCCGGCTCCGACTCGGAAGCCCGATGGTCCAGTCGCCATCATTGGAGGAGGGATGGCCGGATTGACCGCGGCGCTGCGTCTTCAGCAGGCCGGTGTCGAATGCGAGATCTTCGAGGGCAGCGAGCGCTTTGGCGGTCGCATGATGACTCGCAAGAATTTCAATGACGACGGGATGTTTTGCGAACTCGGCGGCGAGTTGGTCGACAGCAATCACACCGATCTGATCGAGCTGGCCAAGGAACTCGGTCTCGAAATCCAGTCGCTCCGCGAAGGCGAGAAGGGCGTCGATTTCTACCATTTCAACGGCAAGACGTATACCGACACGGACCTCATTCCGCTTTTCGCCCCCCTGGCCGAGCGCATCGCCAAAGATGCCGAAGCGCTTTACACGGAGGAGGAAGATTACACCGAGCGCGCCAAGCAACTCGACAAGGTCAGCCTGTCCGAATACCTCGAGCGCCAGGGCGCCGGCATCGAAAAGTGGATCCTCCAGATGCTCACGGCCGCCTACACGATCGAATACGGCCTGGACACCGACAAACAATCGTCGCTCAACCTCGTCGATTTCATCGCCACTGACACCAGCGCGGGATTCAAGGTGTTCGGGGACAGCGACGAGGCGTGGCGTGTCAAGGGCGGGAATGAAGGACTGCCTCAGGCCACGCTCGGCGCCCTGACCGGAAAAGTCCCGGTGCATGTCGGCCACCGCTGGGTTGCCGTGGCCAAGGAGGGCGAGGGCCTTAAATGCAGTTTTGCCGCCCGGTCCGGCATCGTGTCGCGCACATTCGGTCACGTCGTCTGCGCCATCCCGTTCACCCTGCTGCGCGAAGTGCGCGGGTGGCCGGAGCTCGGACTGAGCGACGACAAGCAACGCTCGATCCGCGAAATGGGCTACGGCAGCAACCTCAAGATCATGTATGGCTTCAAGAGCCGCCCGTGGCGCGCCCCTCGTCCCGACGGCATCATCAACAACGGAAACCTCTACGCCGACCTCGCGTTCCAAACGGTCTGGGAAACCAGTCGCGGCCAGTCCGGCGACAGCGGCATCCTCACCAACTTCATGGGCGGCACCAAGGGATCGCAGTACGACCCGTCACGCCTCGATGCCTTCCTCAGCGAACTCGACCGCGTCTTCACTGGCCTCAAACTCCAGCACGACAGCAAACGCGTCATGATGAACTGGCCCAGCATGCGCTGGGTCAAGGCCAGCTACAGCGCCCCGCTCGTCGGCCAATACACCTGGGTCCTCGCCGCCGCCGCCACCCCGGAACTCGATGGCCGGCTCGTCTTCGCCGGCGAACACACCAGTGAGAATTCCGCCGGCTACATGAATGGCGCCGTCGAAAGCGGCAACCGCGCCGCCCGCGAATTGCTCGGACAGGCCAAACCGGCTTGAGATCCGCGCTTGAGGAGCGGCTTCGCGGCCCCGGGCGTGCCCGGGGGCTGGAGTTTGTACATATTTGCGCCAAGCGACGTGCCAGGAGCGGAAGACTTTTGGCATCGCCAGAAATGTCAACTATCGTCCAAGCGCTTTGAACCGGAAAAACTTGCACCCCTTGAAGACAGGCTTCAACGGGTGATTGAAGCTGGAGGTGGGACGAGACCTCCCGGGCTCGTAGGCGGTGGGGGCG
>JBJXFS010000144.1:0-21439 GCA_046155625.1 Verrucomicrobiales bacterium
GTACCAATTACCGATTACGGCGCAGTCCTCTTTTGAACAAGTCGAGAATCGCATGGAGTTTAATCGATTCGGCGTAAGCCATGTGGATTCTTACGTATTCTTGCTTGGGATCGAACTGAATGTTCGCGTCCAAGTCCACCAAGATTTTCCACTTGCGGATGGCATCGGCCAGCGCCTCAGCGGTTATGGGTCGCGCAATTCCCAATCCCTCGAGCACTTCAGGACTCAGTTGCAGAACCGTATCTGTTTCTTCAATTAGCCTCCCATCAATCAATGCGATTTTCGAGTCCTTAATAAACACGCGTAACCCGAGCCCGTGCGCCACGCTATCCAGGGCCACGCCAAGTGGTACGTCTTCCAACCTAAGCGACAGGCGATTATCAGATGCTGTATTCGATAGAATCACGAAATTGTCCACTCCTCTTTGGCTGGGATATTGGCGATTGAATTCCGCGATGATCAGTTTGACCACATCGTCCGCCCGTTGATCTCTCGCTTCGACTAAAGGAATCCTCATCAACAAGACCTCATTGGCCTTTAATGGCGAAGATAGTTGCATGATTATACACAACGAACAAAGAATAATCGGCTTCATGTTTTGATGACTTCCGGTGGAGGAAGGTCGTGCCACACTTCCCATTTTACTCCAAAAGAGGCAGTTCCTGTCGGAAAATAATGACTGAATACAAACTAAGGAATACTCAACACTGAACACTGATTACCGAATACTGACTACCGACCGCCGACCGCCGACCTCCGCATCACGGTCCTTGTTCGGCGGTGGTGACGGCGATGACTTCTTCGATGGTGGTTTCGCCAGACATGACTTTGCGCCAGCCGTAATCGCGCATGGGGATCATGCTCTGGTCGATGGCTTTGGCGCGGAGGGTGGCCAAGGGGGCGCGTTCGGCGATGAGTTCCTGCATTTCGGGGGAGATGGTACAGACCTCGATGATGGCCATGCGGCCGCGGTAGCCGGTGCCGCGGCAGTCGCGGCAGCCGTGGGCGACCATGATGGTTTCCTTGCGGTGGACGGGGAAGCCGATGGATTCGAGGTAGTGGTCATGGAATCGGCCGTCTTCGGCGGGCTGGAGGCAGAGTGGGCAGAGGCGGCGGACGAGTCGTTGGGCGAGCAGGGCACGGACGGACGAGGCGATGAGGAACGGTTCGATGCCCATGTCGAGGAGGCGGGAGATGCCGCCGACGGCGTCGTTGGTGTGGAGGGTGGAGAAGACGAGGTGGCCGGTGAGGGCGCCGCGGATGGCTATTTCGGTGGTTTCGAGGTCGCGCATTTCGCCGACCATGATGATGTTGGGATCTCCGCGGAGGATGGAGCGGAGGCCGGCCGCGAAGGTGAGGTCGATTTCCGGTTTGACGGCGATCTGGACGACGCCGTCGAGTTTGTTTTCGACGGGGTCCTCGATGGTGACGATGCGGCGGTCGCGGGTATTGAGTTCGCGGAGGAAGGTATAGAGGGTGCTGGATTTGCCGCAGCCGGTGGGGCCAGTGACGAGGATGATGCCATTGGGGAGAGCGAGCAGGGCGCGGATGCGGGACTCGAGGGCTTCGTCGAGGCCGAGGGTGGTGAGTTCGAGGCGTTCGCGGCCGAGGAGCCGCAGGCTGACGCTTTCGCCGTTGACGGACGGGATGGTGGCGATGCGGACGTCGTAGCGCTGGCCCCCGAGCTCGAGATTGATGCGTCCGTCCTGGGGCAGCCGGCGTTCGGCGATGTCGAGGTGGGCCATGATTTTGAGACGCGAGACGAGCGAATTCTGGAGGAGCCGGACGTTGAGGGGAACGGCGACTTCCTGGAGTGACCCATCGACGCGGTAGCGGATGCGGAGGTCGTTTTCCAGGGGTTCGAGGTGGATGTCGGTGGCGCGTTCGCGGATGGCTTCGGTGAAGATTTGATTCACGAAACTCATCACGGTGGCCTCCTCGTTGTCCTCGAGCACGGTGACCTCCTGCAGCAGGGCGTCGCTTTCCGCCTGTTCCAGCTTGCCCTCGATAAGTTCATCGAAGCGCGATGCCCCGACGCCGTAGGCCGAACGCAGGGCCTCGAGCATGGCGGCGCGGGTGGTGAGCACCCAGGTGACGGGTTGATCGATGACTTGGCCGGCTGTTTGGCGGGCTTCGAGGTCGAGCGGATCGCACGTGTGCAGGATCAGGCAGCCGGAGACGGGGTCGAGGCGGCCGGGAAGGACGCGATGGCGGAGGGCGAGGCGGGCCGGCAAGCGCGAGTGGGCCGGGTTTTCCGGATCAGTCTCCGGGGTGGGCACGAAGGCGAGCGCCAGCTGGTCACCCAGTGAGCGAAAAAATGCTTCCTCGTCCAGCACCAGACCGGCGTCGAGCACGGCGTCGATCCAACCGACTCCAGCCACCCCAGCCTCGGCGAACGCCTGGACGACGGTCGCGGCATCGGTGGCGCCGCCTTGGCGGGCGGCGTGAACGAGCATTCGTTCAATCGGTCGGGAATGCATCATGGGGGTGGGCACGACGGCTTAGCGGGCGGCGGGGCGTGTCGGGGCGCTGACGGCGGGACGAGTTGGACGCGGGTGCGGCTTGGCGGCGCTGACGGTGGGTTGGGGCGCGGCTTCGGTGATTTCCGTTTCGGACGGGGTGTCGTCGACGGGGAGCGCGTGGCGGGTGGGGAGGTGGGACGCTTGGGGATCCTCGAGCGAGCCGGGATCCGGCACGGCGCCCGCCTCGGGAAAGAGGGCGGCGGCTTCGCCGCCGATGCCGGTGCGCATGTCTTCCTCAAAGCTGGCTGCCGCGGCTTCCTCGGTGTCCTCGACGACGACTGGCTGAATAAATATGATGAGTTCCTTGCGGTTCTTCGCGAGCTTGGTCGACTTGAAGAGGTGGCCGAGGACCGGGATGTGGCTGATCATGGGGACACCGGTGACGGTTTTTTCTTCGTTCTCGGTGATAAGACCACCCAGCACGATGGTCGAGCGGTTGGGAATCGTGACGCTGGTGACGAGTCGTTCGGTGCCGATGATTGGCACGGTGTTTTCGGCGACGACTTGTTGGCCAACCACGGTATCGTTGATCTGGGCGATGGTCAGGCTGACCTCCTTGTTGCTGTTGATGAGCGGGATGACCTCGAGCTTGAGCACCACGTCCTGAAACTCGATGTTGGTTCGTACGCTGTTGGTGTCCTCAAGGTCCGTCACTGTGCTGGTCGGCACCGGGATGCGCCGGCCGGAGGTGATGACCGCTTTTTTATTGTTGGCGGCATAAATGGACGGCCGGCTGAGCACCTTGAATCGCTGAGTCTGCTCCAGGGCGCGCACGAACGCGTTCACGCCGTCGGCGATTTCCCCGTAGACGTTCAGTCCCTGGAGGCCGGGCAGGGGAGGTTCGATCATTCCCGGATTGCGGATGTCCTGGATCGCCCGCAGCAGTGACTCGCGAGTGACGATCGCGCCGGCGTAGTTTCCCTCGCCCCCGGCTTGGAACTCGCGCAAATAGTCGAAACCCACTTCCCAGCCATTATCGAGCGAAAGTTGGCCGATGATGGTGGCCAAGTAGACTTGCGGTGGCTTTTGATCGAGGTGGCTGAGCAGGCTGGTGATTTTGGCGATGTCACCGGGGGGGCCGTAGGCGATGAGTTTGTTGGCCTGGACATCGGCCACGAGGCGCGTTTTGCCGACGAGGACGGAAAGGGGGGCGACGTTATCCTCAGGCGGGGTGAGTTGGTCCTCGTAGCCGTCAGGGGTGGTGGTGACGCCTTCTCGTTGGAGCGGCCGACGGCGGGCGCGGCCGGCCAGGGTGGCCGGGTCACTGGACGCCTGGGGCGGACGTTTGGACCGGACGATTTCGCCACCGGCGAGAGTGGTGGTGCCGCTGCCGGTGTCCTGGAGGATGTCGACTAGCACTGGAAGTATTTGATCGACAAATACATAGCGTAGCCGCCGTTCGAGCGGGGCGAGTGTGGCGATCGGCTGGTCAAATTCCTGGATCAAGGTGCGCGCGTACTTTTGGTCGATCGGTTGCGCGACAAGCATGATTCGGTTGAGGCGGTCGTCGGCTACGACCTTGGGAATCACGGTGCTGGGGACGCGGGCCGGGACGCGGGTTTCATTATCGCCGATCGTTTCGCGAGTGAGGGTGGGGAGGCTTTGCCTTTGCGTGAACGTTGAGGCGAGGATCTGCCCGACGACTACGGCGTCGGCGTGCACGAGCGTGTAAAACTCGGTGATCAAGCCGGTTTGGCCCTGGGGGACGTCGAGCACGGCGGCGACACGGAGGATCTGACGAATGTTCTCGGCATTCTCGGTGATGAGGAGGCCGGGCGGGCTGGTCACCGGAGTGAGGCGGCCAAATCGATTCAGGCCGAGGTGGCTCCAGAGCGTAGTGGCGGCTTCGGAGGGATCGAGGTGTTGGAGGCGGAGGAAGTAAGACGCGATCGAGTTGCCGGGCGGGAGTTGCTGGATCGACTGGGCGACTTCGAGCCCGCGGGTCAGGCTGGCCTGGGTGGCAGTGCCGCGGGCGACGCGCACGCTGCGACCGTCGAGCGACTGGCTGAGGACATAGCCGTTGAGGTAAAGCGCGGATTCGATCAACTCGATGGCTTCCTCCTGGGTGACCGGACGGGAGGTGACGAGGCTGAGCGGTTGGCCGTCGAAGATTTCGGAGTCCTTTATGACGGCTTTGCCCGTGAGCAGCTCGTAAATTCCGAGGACGTCGTTAATGCCGTTGTTGGGAAACTGAAGTTGGATCCCGTCCTCCCCAGGATCCGCGGCTGGAGTGACAGCGGGCGGGGGCGGGGGCGCGGGGTCCTGAGCGGCGAGTGGCGTGATGAGCGCGAGAGCCAGACCGTGGGCGAGGGCAAGCCATCGAGGGGGTGGGGGGAGATTGGGGAATCGGGATGAGGTCATGAGACAGTGGTAGGCGGCGCAGTAAAGGGTGTGGGTGACGAAGCGGGCGATAACAAATGGGTTTATCGATCCGGAGACGTGGGATCGGGGCCGGCCGGTGGCGGGGTGGAAGGCTCGGCGGGTTCGGTGGCGGCTGGTGCGGCGGCAGGCGTGGCGGTTGGGTTCGGTACCGCGGTCTCATCGGCGCCGGTCGCGGATTCGGCGACCTCGTCGAGGGCTTGGCGCACGAAGGCGAGACGGCGAGAGTCTGGCGCGGTCGGGTAGGTCGAGAGGAATTCGGCGAAGCTCTTGCGAAATGTCTCCTGCGGTTCGGGCAGCAGAGTTTCGAAATGGCGCGCGGCGGCGGGATCGAGTGACCGCAGCATGGCCTCGACGACGATCGCTTCTTCGCTCCGCTTGGCCGGCTTTGACCGGTTGTCGAGTATGGGCGGCGCCAGCCGCTCCGGGTCGAACCGGAGCGTGACGCGCTGGTTGTCGACCTCGATGGTGGCGGTGACATGGCGCAGGTCGGTGCTTTCGACCAAATCGACCAGCCGCCATCCCTGGGGGTTCGGGGTGGAGGTGGCCACGAATGATTCGCCGGTCGTGCGGTTCCAGACGGTGACGAGTTTTTTTTGGCCCAGCGCGGCCACGCCCGACAGGACGAGTGATTCCGACAGGCTGAGGACTTTGCGGAAGGGTGGCCGCTCGAGCAGGTCGGTGTAATCGGCGGCCGTCACCGGGGTGGGGATGGCCTGCGATTGGGCGGCGGCGGATCTTAACAGAACGATGGGTGCGGTCATGCTCATCGCGGCGGCGATGATTCGAAACCTGAAGGATGGACGGGAGCTCATGGTTTGAAGAGGCGCGAGACGGTGACGGTTCCGGTCATGCGCGGAACCGGACCGGATTGTGGTGTGAGCAGCAGGTATTTGACGACTTGGAATTTCTCCGGCGACTGCAATTCGGCGAGCCAGCGGTAGACCGCTTGATCGGGGCCGGTGATTTGCAGGGTGACGGCGAGGTCGTTGAAGTGCGGAGTGGCCTCGGGCTTGAGCAGGACGGGCGGTCCAAGGACCAGTCCGCGGTCACGGGCCGCCGTGCGCAACTCTTCGAGGAATCGGCTGTGCGATTCACCGGAGTCACCGAGAGCGGGCATGTTCTGGTCGAGCCAGGCGCGTCGTTCCTCCCAGAATGGGGCATCGGCGAGCGAGGCATCGAGGGCGGCGGCTTCGGGTTGAAGCGCTTCGATGCGTTTGCGCGCGTCGGCGGCGCGGAGCCGGTGGTCGCGGATGACAAGAATGAGTCCGAGCCCGCCGATGAGCGACAGACAAAGGGCGAGCAGGAGTTTTTCGGACGAGCGCAGAGGTCGCTTCATTTCGGTTTTCCGGTGATGACGAAGGTGGCGGTGCCGTCGGCGTCGAGGTTCGGCTGGACCATGCTCCACTGGTGCAGGCCGAGCTCCGGTTCGGCGCGGACGGCATTATAAAACGCGTACGCGTCTCCGGCCGAGCGCGCCGTGCCGCTGACCGATACGGCATCGGGCTTCGACTCAAAGCGTGTCAGCACGGCCGAGCTGGCATCCAGGCAGCGGGCGACCGCATTGAGCTGCCGCAATGGATAGCGGCGCGTCTCGACGGCCGGTCGCAGCGCCGACCAGCGAGCCTGGGTTTCCTTGAGGCGCGATTGTTCGCCTTCGATGCGGCCGGATTCGTCGGAAGTGGCGTTGACCTGGACCTCAAGGCGAGCGGCTTCGGCCTCGAGCGCGCGGAGTTGGGCATTCTGCCTCCAAGCCACGGCGAGCAAGGCAGCGGCCCCGGCGGCGGCGACCATCCACCCGAGGGGGCGACGCCGTCGGGCGCGGGCTTGTTGGCGGATGGGGGCTGGCAGCAGGGTGGCACTGGCGCGTCGCACGTCGGGACGGAGGACTGGGGCGGGGCGCGGCCGCGCCTCGACGGGCAAATCAAGCAGGTGTCCCAGGGCGGCGACTTCCTCCGCGGGAAAATCGCCCCACACATCGACGCCGGTGACTTCGGGCATCAGCCCTTGTTGGGGAAGGGTCAGGCTGGCGACGCGTAATTCCTGGCCGACATTGGCGGTCAGTCCTCCGGAACCGGCGATGACCTGGCTATGGACCACTTGGCCGTTGTCGCCAGCGCAGAGGATCAGGCGTCCCTGCTCTTCCATGATCACGAGTCGTCCATTGGGCAGCGGAAAAAGGCGGCTCGACGGGACCAATCCGTGCGTGCGCGACGGCAGGGTGAGAGCGGCGCCATCGGGCAGGACGACGTCGACGCTGAGCACGCTACGGCCCTCGGCTTTCCGATGCACATGGCAGTTGAAGGCGGTCTCTTCGGCGGGGCCGGCGGCGAGCCCGCGACGTTCGAGTTGGGCGAAGGCGAGTTGGCGAAACAACTTGGGATCTTCGGTGGGCACGACGAAGCCGAAGGTCCGGCATGACCGAGCCGGCAATCCGATCACCACCGATTCGCCGCTTCCATTGGCTCCCTGCGATGGCGATTCGGCGGGCCCCCGCCAAGTGGCCTCGCCGCCGCGACCGCTTTTCCACACGTCCCAATGGGCGCGCGCCGCGGGCAGGATGATGAGGGTGGACGCAAGCATGAATGATGAAGCCACTATTCTTCCTTGATCAGATTGACGCCGCCCCCGCGGATAAGGATGAGCCGACGCTCGAAGCGACCGGCGCGAGCCACGCACTCGGTGCGTCGGATCGGGTGATCGAGTGTGAGCAGTTGGGCGGCGGCGCGGTAGTTCAGTTCCGGCACGTCGAGCAGGGCACGGACCTGAGCCAGCGTGGTGTATCGCGGGTCGTCTTGCGTGTCGGGCACGCCATCGGGACCAAGCCGCGTGCGGACGAATCTTCCGACTTCCGACGGGGTGACGTCAAAGAGCGCCTCCAGCAGTTGGGAAGAGGCGAGGTGGAGGTCGATGGTGCCTTCACCGTAGAGCGTCATCGAGTCGCGCCAAGCCGGGTGGCGGCGATCGATTTCCGCCGCGCCTCGAACGAGGAGGACATCGTTGATGTTTTCGAAGGGCCGGTCAAAGGGGAAGTCGGGCCGGCCTTGGGCGGTGTAGTAGTCGCGCTCGGCTCCCTGGCGGCGGGGGCGGTCGTTGGCGTCAATCCAGTCCGCGATGGAGTCGACCAGAGTGCGGGCGTCGGCGCTGGTCAGTCCCCATTTCTCGAAAAGGCGCTGGGCGAAGTCGCGCTGGGCGCGGTTTTCGCCGAGCGTATTGATCGCGAGGCGCGTGCCTTCGGTGGAGACGGTCACGGCAAAGTCGGTGGCCGAGGTGACCTGCCGGCGCAGCAGTGGATCGCCGCGACCGATGGCCGGGTGCTCGGCCAATGTGCGGGCGGACTCGAGGATCCAGCGGGTGCGGAATTCCTTTTCGGCTTCGATCGATTCATCAAGGCCGCGCGACAAGTGATCGACGAGTCCGAGGACGGCCATCGACATGAGCATAACCGCCCACAGGACAAGCAGGAGCGACGAGCCGCGCTCACGCAGGCGTCGCCGCGTCGGGCGACGCGCCGAGGGTCGGGCCTGGGAGTTGGCTGTGGGGCGGGTCATGAAATGGTATCAGCTGGTGGCGAAAACAGTGCGCACGGGAGTGGTCCGGCCGGGCAGGGTGAGGAGCAGTTCGATCATCGGTGGGCGACCAGGCGGCAGTTGGTCGACCCAAATTTTGCGGGCCGCGTCATAGAATTTCCATTCGACGCGATCGACTTCAGGAAGCAGATCGAACCAGAACCGGCCTTGGGCGTCGGGGCGGAGGAATTGGTGGCCTTGTTTCGATTGAAGCGGGCTGTCGGGGAGCGGTTCGCCTTCGCGGCCGGTGCGATAGAATTCGGCCACGGTAAATGAGAAGCTGAGCGGCCGCACGGAGGCGGGCGGCGGCGGGCTGCCGGGGGCCGTTTGCTGGGCGCGGCGGGCGAGGGCGGCGGCGATTTTTTCCTCGGGCCATGGTTGGGGAGCGAGGGTGATGACACCGCTGTCCCATCGCGAGCGGTCTCCCCACAAGAACGCCGTGGGCACGCCGCGCAGGATCAGCTCCTGCCGGGGTGGTTCGATCTCAAGGCGGCGCAGTTCCAGGGATGCTCCGTCCGGCAGGCGACCGATGGCGACGCGGATCTGATTGAGCACGGCCCCGAGTCGTCGGTCTTCCAACTGCATGGTCCGCAGCGTGGCGGTCGATTCGATGGACCCCAGCACGATGGCGTAGATGGCGCCGGCCATAAGGCTGAGGATGGCCAATCCAACCACCACCTCGAGCAAGGTGAGGCCACGGGCGCGGCGCCATGAGTCAGGGGCGGTACACATAGACCTCGGCGACGTCAGCGGGTTCGGTGCCGCGGCCGGCGGCGGCGGCGCGAGTGTCGTGGGCCTCGACACGGAGCAGGAACAACCCTCGGACGGGTTCGCCCTTGCGGTTCGACCACTTTAGCTCCTGCAGACTGGATCGGTATTCCATGCCCAGCATGGGGTCGGCGGAGGTGAGCGCCATCTCCTCGCGCTTCGGTTTTTGCCGTGCCTCAATCAGCAGCGCCTCCATGCCGCGCCGTATGGCCGCGCTGCGGCGCAGGGCGTTCGCCGAGTCGAGCGAGGAATGGAGCACGGCACACAACCCGGCGATCGCCACCGCGAAGACGGTTAGGGCGATGATGATTTCCAGCAGCACATAGCCGCCAGGCGCCTTGGGATGAAGGCGGTGGGAACGGAATGGCGGCTGGATCATGGCTGGGCGGGCTGAAAATCGATGCGTTCCCGGACCACTTCACCGGTCAGGGCGTCGAAGGCGGCTTCCAGTTCGACGGCTTCCATGCGCAGCAACACGCGGACTGGATTGGCGATGCCCGACGGCTGGAACACCCAACGGCGAATTTCATCGCCTTCCAGCCGATCCCATTCCGCATCGCCCCAAAACAGAACTTCGCATTCGCTCTTCTCGGCCAGCGCGATGGTCACGGTCCATGGTGGTTCCCAGCGCGCCGGGCCGGGGGCTTCGGCCATGTCGTTGACCTCGGCGGGAGTCGGCGGCGGTTCAGGCTCCGGCGGCGCGGCCAGTCCGATCGGCTTGGGCCATTCCTTTTCCCACACCCTCTCACCTTCCTCGGGCTCCACGCCCACCTTGGTCGCCTCGACGCGCTCGATCACCTGATTCGGTGGCGGCGTGCGGGCTTCGTCCAGTGCCTTGAGAAACTCCTCGCGGGTTCGGGTTGGGAACCCATCCGCGAGTCCGTGAACGCCACCCCGTTCGAAGACGATCTGGTAAGGTCGACGCTCCTTGATGGCGCGCTGCCGTATCTCCTGCATCAGTCCGGCCAAGGCCTCCATCGGCGCCCGCGCCCGTTCCTCTCGCCCGAGTCCCTTGAGCGTGGGAATGGCCACCGCCGCGATGACGGCGACGATGGTCAGGGCGACCACGATTTCGATCAGGGTGAAAGCAGCCCCACGCGAGCCGCAAGACGGCCCGTTGTACCTGTGCCGGAACATGTAAAAGGGCGGCGACTACTCGACGCGGGCGGTCTTCCAGTTGCCGATGTCGTCGGAGCTTTCGACTCCGTCGCGACCAAGCGAAAAGACATCGTAATCGGCCTTGCTGCGTTTGGCGGGGTATTGGTACTGGTACTCGCGATTCCAGGCGTCCTTTGGCACCTCCTCCAGCAGCTGCGTCCAGCGTTCGGGAATCGGTTCCATCGTCGGTTTGGTCACCAACGCGGTCAGCCCCTGCTCCTTGGTCGGGGGCAACAGATTTCTCGACTCATACATCTTCAACTGAGTCAGGATGTTTTTGATGTCTGCATCGACCCGCGTCTCCTTCGCCACGTCGACGTTTCCCTTGATCAGGTAGATGGTCGCTGCTCCCAGCACCGCGATGATCGTGATGACCACTACGATTTCGATGAGCGTGAAGCCGGTTCGGGAGTCACGAGAATCCCGGATATATTTAGTCCTCATCATAACTCTAGCAAGCGCACCAGAGCCCCTCACGGCAATCCTAATTTGCTCAGGGATTGCCTGACCATGGCGATGGGCGCCTGACCGAGCCGAGGTAGGTCAATTCTTCCCGGCGCGTCGTTCCTTGTTCCTCGTTCTTGGTTCTTGGTTCGGGGTTGTGGCGGGCTGGGGCCGCCATGGCATCGAGAAAGTGTCCGATTCGATTGTAGCCGCACGGGTGCAAGCGGCTTAGGAATGCGGGGACATGCCCGCGCTTTTCGTCGGGCGACGCGTCGCCCGACGCTGGAAATTCTCCATTTTCCGTGGGTACTAAAAGCGCCTCTCGTTATGCGCCAGAAGTGGATGCGCGAAGCGATGGTTCTCGGGCTGGACCACAATCCACCGCGTGGCGACCAGGTGGTGGCGATTTGGGCATTGCCCGGCTCGGTGGCGGCGGGTACGCTCAGGGCGAGTGTGGTAAAGCGCTTGGCGAGATTCCTGACTTCTTTGATCCGCTGGGCGGGGCGACAGGCATTGACGTCGGCCGTGATTTTCATCGGGCTGGCCATTGGGTGGTTCGGTCGCAAGGCGGTGGGGCCGAGCTTGGTGTCGGAACAGGTGGGCGATCGGCCCGCCGCGCGTCCGCTGGGCCGCCCGCTGCCCGTGGTTCCGACGGATCCGGCGGCGCGCGCGTGGGTGGAGGAAGCGGCGAGTTTGTCCAGTCCGAGCGCCAGTTTGCTGAAGTTGCGCGACCAGCTGGAGGCCGGGGCGATTTCCGATTTCGGTCGACTGGCCCGCTCGCTTCTGTGCCACCCGCTGCCGCTATTTCGAAGTGAGGCATTTGCGTCGCTCATGCCGGCCTGGGTGCAAAAGGATCCGGAAGGGGCGTTGCGGTTTTTGTTGGAGTATCAGCTCGATTTGGCCGCGCAGCGGGGTGGGCCGCGCGATCTGATGGGTCACTGGGCAAGTCAAGCTCAGTGGAGTTGGACGATGACCGACCCGGCCGGGGCGATCCGCTTTCTGACGCCGGAAAACACGACGCGTCTCGGTTTTTCCTGGGAGCAATCGTTGGGCATGTGTCTGAAGGCGAGCGAAGCCCCCGGGGTCCCAAGCGTGGCCGACCGCTTGCGGCTGGTGGCCGCGGTGCATGGGGAGGCGGTGTTGACCACAGTGCTTCATAATAATCCAGTGCTTCATAATAATCTTGTCCCCGTTGCACGTCATCAATCATCACCGAGTCGGGCGGTGGAAGCCTACCGGGATTTTGCCGCGGAGGTGACGCATCCCGGCCTCAAGCGGGAATTGTTGGGGCAAGCCATGTCGGCGTGGCGGGAACAAAACGAGAAGGCGAGCCCGGACGAGGCACTGGCTTGGCTGGGCGATGCGTCGCCGCAAGTCGAAGCCATGGTGTTTTCCTTGTTTCGGGACGACGGCCGAGCCGGTCAATTGTTGCAATCCGCGGCGGGCGACGCCTTGCCTGAGTGGCAACGGCGGCAATTGTTTTGGAGCGTCCTTAGCAGCGACCCGGAGCGTGCTTTGGCGATGTGCCAGGATGCGTCAATAGCGGCGTGGGTGGACATAGGGCGAATTACCGGGGATCGGGTCGACTTGAACGAGGCCACACTGCACCGATGGATGGAGGTCTTGCCGCACGAACAGCAGCGAACAAAACTGTTGGAGAGTTGGTTCTTTAAGCAGGTGCGTACTGGCCAAACAGCAGATTTGACGGCCAGTGTGGCGCAGGCGCTCGCATTCGCTGGTGAAGGGGAATCAGCCGCGGCGATTGTGATGAGCCTGGGCGACGCGTCATCCATCCAGCAAGTGCCGGAAGTCTTCGCCAGCCTGCCCGCCGAGGTGCAGTCGCGTCTTCGGCTCGAGCTCGTGGCAAGCCTGGGAAAGCGGGCGCCGGATGTGGCGGCCGAGTTGTGGATGGATGCCACGCCGGAGGAACTGGGGCAACCTGGGGTGGCGGTGGTCGCCGAGGAGGTGGCGGCGAAGTTGTTGCGCCGCGACCCGGAAGTCGCCTCGGCCTGGATTCAGCAATTGCCGCCGGGTGAAAGCCGTGACCGGGCGGTCGCCCGCATGATCGAACGAACAGCCAAATCGGACCCGGCTACATGCCTCGAGTGGGCCGCCACCATCGTCGATCCCCCATCCCAGCAGCGGGCGCGGCAGGCGTTGAAACTCGCCGCCCCGGCGCTTTTGCCACCATGACTCGTCCTTCCCGCCGCTTTTTTGTCGTTTGGGGGCTTCGTTTGTTGCTTGGCGTGGCGCTCGGCTTCGGCTTGCGGATGCTGTACGAGCGTCGGCCGGTGGTGAGATTTGCCGCGGGCATGGCGGTACGCAGCCTGAGGGACGAGGGAGGCGGAGTAACGGCGCGGGGATCGCACATCAAGCACGGGCAGCCGCACTTTTTTTCACTGAACCAGATCATGCGGGCTGCGGATCCGGCGGCCGAGTTGCGGGCGTGGCGCGAGGCGTTCCAAAATGCGCCCCAGGACGTCCAGCAACGCGTGCTGCAAGCGCGCGCCGAGGTTTCGGTCTCGGCGTTGCGCCAGCTGTTGCTCCGGCTTTCGCGAGACACCGGTCTGCGGGACGAGTTGGGCCATCTTTTCACACTCGCCCGGGACCTCGGGGCGGATCTGCAGGACGCCGATACCGCTGCGCGCAGTTTGGTCGAATTGGCGCGGCTCGACCCGGGCCTGGCACTCGATGGCGCCCAGGCCGCGGATCAACCGGACGCCGTTCGCATGATTTGGGCGATCATCGCCGAGGATAACCCGGAACACGTGATCGAACTGGTGCGCTCCGGTCAGGCCCCCGAAGAGGCGCTTTCCATGGTGATCGCCAGCCTGGCCGCGAACGATCTCGCGAAGGCCGATGCCCTGCTTCGATCGTTGCCTGACGAGAAAATGGATCAGGCGGTCACCGCGATGGCTGATGCGCTGGCTCGCACCCGCCCGCTCGAGGCGATCGCCATGGGAGCCGGTCCCGAGGGCGCGCCCGATCGCGATTGGGCCGCCCTCGTCATCGGCCAAGTCCCCGGCCCGCTCGCCGCCGATTTTCTTCTCGCCCTCGAACGCCAGCATCCTGAATTGGTGAAGTCCTGCGGGCACGAAATCGGGATCGTCCTTCAGCGCGAGGCGCAGCGCGAGCCTGGCTTCGTGCTCGAATGGCTCGATCGCCAGCCAGTGGACGCTGGCGGCGTTTCTCATGCGACGGGGCTGGCCCTGGCGACGGCGGCCGGGCATGACCCGGCTCGGGCCGCCGAACTCATGGCGCGATGGCCCGGCCACCTCGGGTTGAGCTCCGCACAGGAGCGCGCTGTCGCCGCGTGGATGAGCCAAGACCCGACGGCCGCCGCGGCATGGATCGCGGACCAGCCCAAGCCATCCCGGTGGCTGGCCGGCCATGATTGGGCCGCCGGCGTGCCCCCGGCGCAATCGCCTGACCTGGCCCGGTGGATCGAGACCACGGCGCGCACCCCGGACGGTCAACTTCCGGTTGCAGCCGCCGGGCTGGTCAGTCCGTGGATTCAACACGATCCCGCTGGCGCCGTGACTTGGGTCCAAAGTTTGCCCGAGGGCAGCACGCGTTGCCAAGCGGTGGCCGAAGCCATCCGTGCCCTGACCGGCGCTGACGGCGGCGTGGCGCGGCCCGAACCGTTGGTCGATTCGCTTGTCCGGTCGTGCCCCGAAGCCTTGGGAGCCGTGGTGAACGGAGTCGACCCGCGCCAATTCCCCTTTCCGGAAAAAGTGGTGGAGGCGTTGCCTCAATTGATGGAAGGGGCGTTGGGCGAGGTCCGGCCGGACCGCATCGCCGCTCACTTGGCCAGCACAGTCAGGAACTCAGAGCAACGAGCGACGACGCTCGAGGCCGTGGCCGCCCTGCCCAACCCGGAACTTCGGCAGGCGTTGCTCGATCATCTCGCTGGTCAATTATCCAACAGCGACCTCGACCTGGCCCGCGACCTCGCCGCGGTCATGCCGAATTCTGATTCGGCGAACCAATTGGTCGAGCGGCACTTCCGCCGCCGGTTCCGGTAGGTATTCGCGAAGGTGGCGAAAGGGAGATGTGGCGAGAGATCGCTTGTTTCGCGGTCTTCGCGAGAAACGGTTTTCACCGGAGGCATCCATGCGTAGCGATGGGCGTGAGTGAATTCGATTTTTCCCCGAGTGCCTATCTGGATTTGAACAAGACGTCGCATCGTGCGCTTTTTGTCGAGGAGGAACCCGTCTGGTCGGCGGTGGGCAAGATCGGGATGTATCTTGAGGCCACTTTGAAGCCTGGTGTTGATGGCGATGTGATGCCTGGGGCCTTTGTCGGCGAGCGCGTGCGCATCGGCAAAGGCACACGGGTCATGCCGGGAGCGGTGATCCTGGGGCCGGCGTGGATTGGCGACGGCTGTTTTGTCGCGCCCGGTTGTTACATCCGGGAAAACGTCATCATCGACCACCGCAGCATCGTGGCCAATTCGTCCGAATTCAAAAACTGCGTCCTCTTCGAGGGATGCGAAGTGCCCCACTTTAATTACGTTGGTGATTCGCTCCTCGGGTACAAGGCGCACTTGGGTGCCGGCGCCATCTTGTCAAACTGGCGGCTTGATCACCAAAACATCTCGATTTTGCTTCCGGACGGGACGCGTCGCGATACGGGCCTGGCGAAATTCGGGGCCGTGGTGGGCGACCATGTCGACATCGGATGCCACTGCACGATCAGTCCGGGCAGCCTGATCGGGCGTCACTCGGTCATTTATCCGAACACGCATTGGCGTGGTGTGCTTGAGGCACGGCGATTGGTCAAGCTGCGCCAGTCACTTCAGGTGGTGGAGCGGTTGTAGTCTCTTTTTCTCAGTCCCAACGCGCGCGGCGTGGCGCGCTCTGGCACCCGCCGCGCGCGGGCGAATGTCTGCGCGAACATTTCTTGAAAGATTCGCAACCCGGCCGCCGTTCGGCGTTTCTCGGTGATCTCACCACTCAGCACGCACCCCCACTCCCTCCACTCCCATGCACAAGTTCGCCCTTCCATTCATCGCTCACGTCGCTCTGGCCACCGCATCCATCGCCCAGGAAATGCCTCCCGCCCCCAAATCAAGTCCCGCAAAACCGCCGGCCGCGGTGAAATCTGACAGCGCCCCGCCCGCCGCCGCCAGTCCAGCGACCAGCCCCACCGACGCGAAACCCGCGCCCGCCACGGGAACCGAGACGCCCACCGTCGAAAAGCTCGCCGCGGCGAAGCCGAAGGAAAAGCCATCGACCACGCCAAAGGCTAAAAAAGCAGTCAAGAAGAAGAGTTCGAAGGCCAAACCTGCCGCCAAAAAGTCAAAGCCTGCCGCCACCAAGGGGAAAAAGCAGGCGGCCAACCCGCCGAAGGGCAAAGCGCCCAAGGGGAAACCGGCCGCTGCCAAAGCCGCCCAAACCACGAAGCCGACCAAGGCGACCAAGCCCCCCACCGCGCCAGCCAAGCCGGCAACCGGCCCCAACACCCCAATGACGGTCGATACTCGATAACGCTCAGCGCAGGCTCTCGGCGCTCTCAGGGGTCGATGCGTCCAAACCGGGGCGTCCTCCCAGCATCTTTCCTGCCGCGTGATGAGCGGCCAGCATTTTGATCTCCCCCAGTCGGAGCATGAGGTGCGTATCGCCTCCGATGCGCGTGTTCAAGGCAGCCAGGACCGAGCGTGCTTCCTCGAAACGCCCGGCCGCAAGGTGAAAATCCGCCCATTTCAACGGGAGTTGCTCCGGGTTTGGATGCAACGCCTTCCATTCAGCGAAGAGGCGAGTGCGTTCCGCCAGCGAGATGTTTTCCGCGGCTTCGAGGCGGGTCAGCAAGATCTGCCGGTCTTGCAGCACTTCGGGAGGCAGTGAGGACGAGAGCGCCAGCACCTTCGAATAATCTTTGCGAATCAGCGCGGCCTGCATGGCCGTGATGTCCGCAAGCGATTCCACGTACAGGCTGGCCCGGCGACCTGATTCGCCCCGGGGGTCAAGTGACTCCACCAAGGTCAGATACCCACGCCGCAAGGTGTCGCTAAGCCATTCACCCATTCCCACCACATATAAATCTTCCGCGCTCAGCGTCCCGTCCGGACCCGCGGCCACCGCAAAAAGACAGTAGTTCAGTTGGCCGCGCTCGCCGGCCGATCGAAAAAGCAAGCCCGGCCGACCGCCCAGCGTGTGGATACGCAGGAACCGGAATTGATGCCCCAGATAGTCGTGCGATAAACTGCGATTTTCCCAAGAGGCCCGAGTGCCTTGCACAAAAGCCGATTCGATTTCCAGCACATGAGTTTTGAGCTGACTGTGGACCGGCCGCACGATGGCGTCGATCAACCACTCGGCCTTCAGAAAGGCGTCGAACTCTCCCGTCTCTCCACGGGGGATCGAGGACCCCAGCGATTCGATCCGTGACCATAAGCGACCGCCCGGGGCGACCGCGGCGACCAGCTCTTTCTCCCCCAAAGATCGCCGAGTCATCGAAATCGCCGCCGATTCGCCGCCGGTCCCGGTCGGTGCCAACGAGAGTGAACCCAAAAGGCCGATGGCAACAAAAACGCGGGGAAAACGCATGCGATAATGGGGAATCGGGAGACGACGCTTCAAGAATACCCAAAGAGGCTCCAAAATGGCAATAATAATTCTCAATATTTTTAATGTTCTCAACAATAAGAAGGCGTAGTCTTTTTAAGAACAGTGTTTTTATGTTTTCCGCCCCACACTTCTCTCTGCCACCAGAGCGGTTTCTATTCTGCACGGGGGAACCTCAGAACTTGCCTCAAATTACTCGACTTTGTCGAATCAAGGAGCCGAGTGGTTCACATCCGGGCTTTTGGGATAATCCGCCATGCTCAACAGGCTCGGATCAGTTTTTCGGATGATACTCCTGGAGGGGGCGGACCTCGATTGGTTTCGTCTGCAGCGAGCGAATGGCGTCGATGGCGGTGCGCGCCCCACTGAGGGTGGTCATGATAGGAATCTTGTGGGTGACCGCAGCCGAGCGGATTTTGACTTCATCGGTTCGCGATTCCGATTCCGATGGCGTGTTGATGATGAACTGGATTTCGCCATTCTTGATCTTGTCCAGCACATTGGGCCGCCGTCCGTCCGCCAGTTTAAAGAGCAGAGTGACCGGGGAGCCCGCTTTTTCGATTTCACGCGCGGTACCGTCGGTGGCAAAGAGCGTAAATCCCAGAGCGTGATACTCTCTGGCGATCGCGCCGATCTGCGACTTGTGACGGTCCTGGACCGAGATGAACAAATTCCCTTTGGTCGGCAGGGTGCCGCCTGTGGCCATTTGGCTTTTGGCGAAAGCGAGGCCGAAGTCCGGGTCGATGCCCATGACCTCGCCTGTGCTCTTCATTTCGGGGCCCAGTACGATGTCGATGCCGGGGAACTTCACGAAGGGAAAGACGGCTTCCTTCACGCTGTAATGCGAGGGAATGATCTCCTCGGTAAACCCGAGCTTTTTTAATGTCGGGATTTCCGCCTCGGCGGCGCCCTGGCTCCGGCGCAGCGCGCCCGCCATCACTTTGGCCGCCAGCTTCGGGAGCGGCACTCCGATGGCTTTCGAGACGAAGGGAGCCGTGCGGCTGGCCCGCGGATTCACCTCGATGACGTACAGCGTGCCGTCCTTGACGGCGAACTGGATATTCATGAGGCCGATGACGTGAAGGGCCTTGGCCAACTCCTGCGCCGCTCGACGGATCTCAGCCAGGACGGCAGTCGTGAGGCTGATCGACGGGATCACGCAGGCGCTGTCGCCCGAATGCACCCCGGCCTGCTCAATGTGCTCCATGATGGCGCCGATGACCGTCGTTTCACCGTCGGAAATGATGTCGACATCAACCTCGGTGGCGTCGTCAAGAAACCGGTCGATCAGGATCGGTCGATCGGCCGGCACGCTTGTGCTGCCCGGCTCGAGGCCGGCAATTTCCATGGCCTGACGAACGTAGTGCAGCAACTCCTGCTCGTCGTAGACGATGCGCATGCCGCGGCCACCGAGGACGAAGCTCGGCCGCACCAGCACCGGAAATCCGATGCGTTGAGCAATGGCCAAAGCTTCGGCTTCATTGAGGGCCGTGCCGCTGGGCGCCTGATTGAGCTTGAGATCGTCCAGCAACTTGGCGAAGTATTTTCGGTCTTCGGCGAGTGCGATGTGTGCAGGGCTGGTTCCAATGATCGGCACGCCGGCGGCCTCGAGCGACGCCGCCAGGTTCAACGGCGTCTGGCCCCCAAATTGGACGATCACCCCTTCGGGCTTCTCCTGCTCGTAAATGTTCAGCACATCCTCCAGTGTCAGCGGCTCGAAATAGAGCTTGTCCGACGTGTCGTAATCGGTGGAAACGGTCTCCGGATTGGAATTGACCATGATCGTTTCGTATCCTAACTCTTTGAGTGCGAAGGATGCATGGACACAACAGTAGTCGAACTCGATCCCCTGCCCGATCCGGTTCGGCCCGCCCCCGAGAATCATGATCCGCGGCTTGCTGCCCGCGCGCGCCTCGTTCTCGTCACCGTACGTCGAATAATAATACGGCGTGTACGCCTCGAACTCGGCCGCACAGGTGTCGACGAGGCGGTAGGTGGGGGTGAGGCCCAGCCCGAGCCGGACTTGACGGACTGCCGACTGGTCGACCCCCAGCAGGTATCCGAGTTGCTTGTCCGAGAATCCAAACCTCTTGGCCTTGAGAAGCCAATCGCGGTCAAAAGCGATTTCATGGCTGACCGTGTTGATAATTCGGAAGTCATCTCGAGTTTTGAGCTCTTCCGTGGTGGTTGAAACGATTTGATTTCGATCGCGGATGGAGGCCTCTTCCTCCACAATCCTCTCTATTTGCGCCAGAAACCACGGATCAATCTGGGTCAGCTCGTGGATTTCCTCCAACTCGAACGGAATGCGGGCGTCCTCGCCGGCGCGGGCGGCGGGAGTCCCTCCGGCCGGGCTGGGTTCGCGACCGTAGCGCATAGCCACGGCGGTCCAGAAGAGGCGGTCCGCATTGGGAACGCTCAATTTCCGTTCGATGGTCGTCCGGGCGACGTCAGTGGGGTCCTTGCCATCGCCCCCGAGGCCGAAGCGGCCAGTTTCCAAACTGCGCAGGGCTTTTTGGAGCGACTCCTTGAACGTGCGTCCGATCGCCATGGCCTCCCCGACCGATTTCATCTGGGTGGTGAGTGTCGGGTCGGCGTCGGGGAATTTTTCGAAAGTGAACCGCGGCACCTTGGTGACGACGTAATCGATGGTGGGCTCGAAGCTGGCGGGCGTTTCGCGGGTGATGTCGTTGCGGATTTCGTCAAGCGTGTAGCCGACGGCGAGCTTGGCGGCGATTTTGGCGATCGGGAATCCAGTGGCTTTGGAGGCGAGCGCGGACGACCGGCTGACGCGCGGATTCATCTCGATGACAATCATGCGGCCGGTCTTTGGGTGGGTGGCGAATTGGATGTTGGATCCGCCGGTTTCCACTCCGATCTCCCGGATGACCGCGAAAGACGCGTCGCGCATCACCTGGTACTCGCGGTCGGTCAGCGTTTGGATCGGAGCCACGGTGATCGAGTCGCCCGTGTGCACGCCCATGGGGTCGAAGTTCTCGATCGAGCAGATGACCACGCAGTTGTCGGCGCGGTCGCGCATCACCTCCATCTCGAACTCCTTCCAGCCGAGCAGGGATTCGTCGATGAGGACTTCGGCCACCGGTGACATCTCGAGCCCGCGGGCGACGATGGTGTCGAATTCCTCGCGGTTGTACGCGATGCCGCCGCCGCTTCCGCCCAGGGTGAAACCGGGTCGGATGATCAGCGGGAATGTCCCGATTTCGGCGGCAATGGACCGGGCGATGTCCAGGCCCTTTTGGTAGTCAAAACCATCGGTTTCCCGTCCAGTCTCGGGGTCTTTGACCGTGACTCGAGGTGCCTTGGCGATGCCGGACATCGGCATGTCGAGCCCGATTTTGATCATGGCCTCCTTGAAGGCCTGGCGGTCTTCGCCCTTGTGGATTGCTTCCGGTTTGGCGCCGATCATGCGGACGTTGTGCCGGGCGAGGACGCCGAGCTCGTGAAGTTTCATCGAGCAGTTGAGCGCCGTCTGCCCGCCCAGAGTCGGGAGCAGGGCATCGGGCTTTTCTTTTTTAATGATTCGTTCAACGATATCCGGGGTGATCGGCTCGATGTACGTCCGCGCGGCGAATTCCGGATCGGTCATGATCGTGGCCGGATTGGAGTTGATCAGGACGACCTGGTATCCCTCTTCTCGCAGCGCCTTGCACGCCTGCACGCCGGAATAATCGAACTCGCACCCTTGCCCGATGACGATAGGGCCGGAGCCGATGACGAGGATTTTGGTGATGGTGGTGTCTTTGGGCACGGGGACGCGTAGGATGGCAGCGGGCGAGGCGGACCGGAACCGGCGCGGGCAGAACCCACGGCCGCCGGAACGCGGCAAACGGGTCTCCGTTGCCACAACCGAGGCTGGGTGTCAAAAGCGGAACCTGCACCGTGGCCAATCGGCACGGCGGATTTTTGCACGGGCGAAAAAAGCATGAAAAATCGGGGGACGACTGGGAGTGGCGGGCTAAGACCGCCATACTGACTCGAGCATTCGACTCAGACCGGTCGCTCGCCATGTCAA
>JBJXFS010000150.1:0-9495 GCA_046155625.1 Verrucomicrobiales bacterium
CCCCGGCCCAATGGTTGAGGTAATTCGCGTCCGCCTGAGATCGAGCGACCTGGGACCGGCGCCACTGAGGATGGGCGCGAACAAAGTCAAGGAATTCACCATTGGTGACCTGCGTTCGACCCAACCAAAACGGCTTGACCAAGCGCTTCTCCGCCGCCTTGGCGTACAGCGGCCGGTATTCGCCGCCCTCGAGACGCGCCAAGGCCGACAACTCATCGGCGCCGCTCGGCGCCGCTCCGGTCTCGGCTTGGGCAATAGAAGCCCCCAGAGCCAGACCAGCGCTAATGATGGCGGCGAGCCACCAAGGGGCCGCTGGTCGTTGAGTGATCAGCAAGTTCATGGCGGGCACGGGGCGGCGTTCACTTAGTGGGCACCACCCCCTGAAACGGGTGCAGGTTTGGCGCGGACCTCCGCGACCATGGCCGGGGAGACCTCGGTCCCGTTATTGCCCCATTGGCTATAAACATACGTGAGGACGCTGGCGATTTGCTCATCGTTCATCGCCAACTGCGGCATGATGCTTTCATACACCTCCCCATTGACCGTGACTTTCCCTGTCAATCCATGGATCACCGTGCTGATCGCTCGCGGCGGGTTGGTATTCAGGTAATCGGATTTGGCCAGCGGCGGGAACGCCCGTGGAATCCCCTGCCCTTCCGGTTGATGGCAAGCGGCGCAGACGGTCGTGTAAATCACTTTCCCCTGGGCGATGCGTTCTTCTCGAGTGGCTGCGGGTGCCGGGGTGGAGGCCGCCTGGGGTATCGTTTGGATGGCGCTGCCTTCGAGTTGGTAGATCCGGTCGTCCTGTTTGCCCGAATACACCAACGTGTCTTCGGGTCCGGTCACGTTGATGATACCGACCGCTCCCTTGTTGAAGGCGCGGAAAATCGAGTGGTCGACCAGGATGTAGTTTCCCGGCACTTCAAGCTTGAACTCCACCATGGCCGATCCCCCAGCCGGGATGAGAGTCGTTTGAACCTGGCGTTGCGTCGGCACCACGCCCCCTTCCATGTACACCGTGTCAAAAATCTCCCCGATCACGTGGAATGACGAAACCAGATTCGGGCCGCCGTTGCCGACGAAGAGCCGCACCGTTTCGCCCACCTTTGCCGGCACGGCCTTTTCACCCGCCATCGCGCCCACGGATCCGTTGAAAACGACGTAATCGGGAATCTCGGTCAGCGCCTTTTCCATGCTGAATGGTTGCAGCCCGGCCTCACCGTAAGCTCCTTTAGTGTAAAATTCCGACTGCATCACGTAATACTCCCGATCGACCTTGGACAGACCCCCCTTTGGCTCGACTAAGATCAGTCCGTACATGCCGTTGGCGACGTGCATGCCAACAGGCGCGGTCGCGCAGTGGTAGACGTACAGACCCGGGTTGATCGCCTTGAAGGAAAAGACTGATTCATGCCCAGGCGCCGTGAAACTGGCCGCCGCCCCGCCGCCGGGCCCTGTCACCGAATGCAGATCGATGTTGTGGGGCATTTTGCTGTCCGGCCGGTTCATCAAGTGAAACTCCACTTCGTCACCGTGGCGGATGCGGATAAATTTTCCGGGCACGCTACCGCCGAATGTCCAGAACGTGTATTCAACACCGTCAGCCATTCGTTTAACCAACTCCTGGACTTCAAGATGCACCTTCACTTTGGTGGCATGCTTGCGCGCGATCGGAGGAGGCACATGCGGCGCATCGGTGAGAACCGCCACTTCCTCCCCCTGCACAGCATCGCTCTTCGCATCCGCCGCGCTGAAATCCGATCCCGCCACCGGCGCGCTCCCCCCTCCTCCCTGCTGCGTGAACATCGCCACGTCACGAGCGAATTCGCGGCGGATCAGAGATGTATTCTCGTTGGTGCCGCGTTCTCCGCAGCCAGCCAGAAAGGCGAGTCCGAGAAACGCCGAAGCCCTGGCGGCCAACAGGCCCAAGGGCAATTTTTCCGAACGCGGAGGGAGATGGTAAGCAGGATGTGGTTTCATCGGTTTGGTAGTTCGGGTTTAATGAATCACATCCTGCCCCCCTCTGGCCATTCCCATCGACCTCGGCTTTTGACATCGATCAATGGCCAAAACCGCTTTTCCAAGATCGAGGCGCCCGCGGAACTCACCATGCGACGGCGGCGCAGCCGGTGCCTTGAGCGCCAGGCATTCGCTCAATCCGGGTTGGCCGTAAATTTGAATGTAACGGGATCAGCTTGGTGCGCGTCTCACCCTTGGAAGAATTCTCGGATTTAAAATCAGCAAGATTCAGCTACCATCTTAATCATGAAACGAACTTTTTCCATAGTCGGGCGGCTTCTCGTCGCCGTATTATGCATTATCCACCCGGCTGCTGCTGAGGATAGGGACTTGGTGCAGCCGGCAGGTCAAGTCCTCGTACCGGCCGGCGCCGATTGGAAATATGAGGACTCCAACGAACGCCCCCGTACGGACTGGGCGGGATTGGATTTTGACGACGGGGCTTGGTCATCTGGCAAAGCTCAACTGGGCTATGGGGATGGCGACGAAGCCACGGTCACACGCCGAGCCTTTGCCGTCTACTTCCGCAAGGCCGTCGAAGTCGCGGATGTCGCGGGTGTGACCAATCTGGCGTTGCGTTTGTTGTGTGACGACGGCGCCGTTGTTTATCTGAACGGTCGTGAACTGACGCGCGTGAACATGCCGGACGGCCCAGTCGACCACTTGACGGCTGCCTCCCACGCGGCGGATGAAAGCAAGGTGCATTCCATGTTGCTGCCGGCGATTCTGTTGCGCCCGGGCCGCAACGTGCTGGCCGTCGAAGTGCACCAGGTCAATATCGCGAGCTCGGACATCAGTTTTGATGCCAGCATGGTCGCTCTGCGTCCCACCGACCCGCCGCCGCCTACGGTTGTGAGCATCAAGGCCACGCGACCCGAGACAACGGAATCCACGCCGACGGCGCGGCCGATTCCGGCGGAATTCACCCTTTCGCTCGACCGTCCTTCGATCCTCCCAATCAAAATTTTTCTCCGCTACGGAGGCACCGCGACACCAGACAAGGACTACCCGGCTCTGCCCGCCGCCGTCATGATCGATCCGGGTGAAACGACCCACACCCTCCAAGTTTCCGGCATGGGGGATGATTTGGCCGAAGGCACTGAATCCGTGATTTGCCAAATCATCATTCCACCCGATGTGCTTCACTATCGAGTGGGCGGGTCCGGTGACGCGACCGTGACCATCCTGGACAGCGATGAGACGGTGGTGTCAATTTCCGCCATCGACGCGACGGGACGCGAGTTCCCTGCCGCGGTGGATGCCTTCGATGCCGTTGCCTTCAAAATTACTCGCACAGGAGACGTTTCGCGCGCGCTGGGAGTCTTTTATTCGGTCGGTGGAACGGCCAGCCCAGAGTCCGACTATCGCATGGAAACTTCGCCTGCCATCATCCCGGCAGGGGCGGATTCGGTGATCCTGGAAGCCGTTCCGAAGCCCGACGACGTTGAGGAAGGCCTGGAGTTCATCTACGTGCGCTTGCAGCCCTCTCTCCTCCTGGGGCCGTTGCCGACCTACCAGTTACCCGAAACTGGTTTTGACGCGCTTGGCATCATTCATGATGACGAGGTTGAGAGCCGGCCCACCCTCGCGATGGTCATGCCATCGGATGGGGCCGAGTTCGCCCCAGGTCATACTATCCATCTGGTTGCGGCGGCCTATTCCCCCGCTCTGGAAATACTGGATATCAACTTTTATGCAGGGGACCGGCTGATCGGGAGTTCATCCCTCGACCCCAAGGATCCGGCCAGGGGCAGTCCGCTGTATTTGCATCGCTTTGAGTGGAAGGAGCCGCCGGTTGGCATGCATGTGCTGACGGCCCGCCACGAGGACGCGAATGGGGCTGGCATCGTCTCGAATCCGATCCATGTCAGGGTAGGCCCAAGCAACCCGCCCATCGCGACCGTAAGCATCGAGGCGACGTCACCCATCGCCGAGGAAACATCCGCCCCTCTGCGCCGCTTGCCGCTGGTCGGCGTATTCAAGCTCTCGCGCACAGGCTCGACGGAGAATTCACTTCCCGTCTTTCTCCACATCGGAGGCACAGCCACCCCGGGGCGCGATTACGCAGCCCTGCCATTTCTCGTCACCATCCCGACCGGCCAGTCCAGCATGGAGGTCCAGGTCATCCCGCAGCTCGATGAGGTGGCCGAGCCGATTGAAACGGTCATCGCTACGCTGAGCCACTGTCCGCCGCATTCGGATCCGCCGCTGGGCCTGCCCTGTTATGATTTTCGAATCGATCCGGTGAATGCCCATGCGACCGTTTTTGTCCGCGATGATGGCATCACGTCCGCCTCCGTATGGATCGATGCTCCGCGGCCCGGGGCAGAATTTGAACATGGGGCGCCCGTTGACGTTGTGGCGACGGCCATAGACCTTGAGGGCGCCATCACGCGTCTGGAACTTCTCGCAAGTGGTGCCGTCGTCGGTACGAGCGAGCTTGTGTTCATCCGTGAGCCGGATCCCGGCACGCCGATACTCCACTCATTTGTCTGGGATAACGCGCCCACCGGCATCCACGTCCTGACGGCGCGCGGGATGGGCGCGGCGGGCCAATCTGTGGTCTCGCAGCCAGTGCGTATTGAAGTAGCAGGCGAGAAAAACAAATCCCCGCGAGTGGGCATCGCCGAACCGAAGGATGGGCAGACCTTTCCCCCCGCGACCGAAGTCATCAACATCGTTGCAAAGACAAGCGATCCCGACGGCTTCGTGAGCCTGATGGAATTTTTCATCGACGGAAGAAGGCTCGGAGAAGTCACTCAGAACTTCCTCGTTCCGCCCCCACCCGGCGAGACGCAAACGTTCACCATCGCTTGGCCCGACCCGGCTCCCGGCGGACACGTTTTAGTCGCTCGCGCGACCGACAATCTGGGCCTGAGCGCAGAATCGGCCCCTGTAACCATCCGTGTGGCCGTCGAGGGGGCTCTGCCTGTCGTCGTCGTGCTGCCGCACGATCCCTTTGCCGTCGAACCCGGCCCCGTGCGGCCGAGCAACACCGCCTCTTTCCGCATCCGCCGCTATGGTTCCATCTCCAACGACCTGAGAGTGGACTACAATACGGGCGGGGTGGCCGAGAACGGCATCGACTACGAACGGACTAGCGGCACCGCGACCATCCCCGCCGGCAAGCGCTCGACCCTCGTCACTATAACCCCCTTGGCCGACAGCTTGCCCGAGGTCCTGGAACCGCTTTCGCTCCATGTGATTGCGCAACGCGACGACGGACCGGAACGCTACCGTGTCGGCCGCCGCCATTCCGCTTGGGCCATTATCCTCGACAGACCGTGGCGCCCGTTCGGTCCCGGTAACGCCCACTGCACGCCGCTCGGAGGCGGCCTCTTCCACATCGGAGCGGCTGTGCCCGCCGAGAGCGCATCCTCCCCGCCGATCGCTGCCGCCTATCGACTCGAGGCAACGGAAGATTTCCTCACCTGGACCACGATCCACACGGCGCTTTCCTTTGACGATGCCTTGCACTTCGTCGACCCGGAGGCAGCCAATTTTCCCAATCGCTACTATCGTGTGGCGCCGGATGACTCGGTGGCCGGCGAGCTGGAACCATAGCGGGCAGCCCAAACCGGGACTGAAGCAGTATTTCCCTCGGGCGGAACTCGGCGCGAGCGTTTAGGCGACTCGCGCCATGACCAACCAAATTAAGCCGGCCAACAGCAGCAGCGTGATGAACCCGGCACCTAACACACCCCTCCGATGAAGTGCCATGGTCGCCTCGCGGCCGAGGCTTGAAATGACAAATGCGCCGCGCCCGGGAGGAGGCTTGGCCAAGTGGGATCTGATCCGGTCATCTCCACCAATCCCTGGAGGCGGGTCCTGTGACTCCTCTTCAAACAAGACAGCTGCTTCGTCCTGCTCATTGGCCCGCTGATCTACGTCCTCCCCATCCTCCAAATCCTCCTCTTCCCCTTCGTCCTCGCCATCGCTCTCGTCAGTGTCCTCGCTTTCCGCCTCGCCGTGGTCACTCCGGCTCCTGGATGCCCAGCCGACGACAAACAGCGCGTCACCGGGATACACACACTCTTCTGTGTAACGGTAACGGTGAGCCGGCTGTCCCATCACCACGATGTTGGCTTCTCCCATCGGCCGATCGCCGGGGCTGCCGCGACTTGGTGGAGGATCACTGGGCCGGCGGGTGGACCCATGCCACCGGGCTCGGTCGGTCGGATACACCTCGGCAGCCTCGGGCCACACCGCGCGCTGGCCGGTGGCATCCGCGAGAAGAAACCCCCGACCGCTGGTTTGCGATTCAATGGTTGTCCAGTGCCACCGTTTGCCCTGGCTTCCACCCGACGGCGACTTCACATATTCCTCCACGGTGCATCGGTACCAGCAACAAGGCACCCGGCTCAGGCCTGCCGGCACAACTCCTCCGGGTGGTGCCGTGGCCCGCCCTTCCACGGCCACCAAGCCATTTTCCGCCCCCGCCGCTGTCGCCGAAGAGGCTCGGGCCACCCATCGACCGAGGCGCCACGTCCGCCACGCCACAAACCCGGTTACCCCGGCCATGGCAACGATAAATCCCGCCATGATGACAAATACTGTCACCGGCAATCGGCTTACCACCCCGACGTCCATTCCCAGAATTCCAAATCCCAGAATTCCAAATCCCAGTGGAATCGACAGCGTGACCTCCATAATCCGTGGCAAGTGTGGCACGATTCTTCATCATCCCGCAACCCCGAATCGCACCCGCCAATCCCCATCGGCCATGACGACCGCCCGCCATTTGCCAGACCAAAAATTTGGCCGCCGCCTTTCGATCAAACGGCGACTTCTTCTATCGGTCGCCGCGACCGTCTCGGCGCTCGGGAGCGCCGCACCAGTGGCGGCCGCCGCGCCACCTGACACTGATTGGCCGGTCTATCTCGGCGGACCAGGACGCACGCTGTACTCGTCGCTCGACCAGATTAACCGAGAGAATGTCAACCAGCTCACCGTGGCCTGGTCCTACGACACTGGCGAGAAAGGCGAATACCAATGCAACAACTTGGTGGTCGACGGCCTGCTGTACACGGCCACGCCGAACCGCCGCGTGATTGCCCTGGACGCCGCGACCGGCCGCGAGGTGTGGCAATGGAACCCGAAGGGCGAAAAGTCGGGTGCCGGAGCCCCCCGCCAGCGCGGCTTGGTCTATTGGCGTAGTCCAGACGGCACGGAGGCCCGTCTGTTTACCGCGGTCGGCAACTACCTCTTTGCCCTCGACCCCAAATCCGGGAGCGTGATCCGCGGGTTCGGCGATCAAGGATCGATTCCGCTCGGCGGCGGGCTCGACACACCGGATGTGCCTCGCGTCGGCCTGAACACACCAGGTGTCATCTATCGCGACATTTTGATCATCGGCGGGCTCGGGGGCCCCGGCGCCGTGCGGGGATTTGACGTCCGCACCGGAGAGCGCCGCTGGATCTTTCACCTTATCCCGCGCCCAGGTGATGTTGGGTATGACACGTGGCCGCCCGACGCCTACAAGACCGCCACTGGTATCATGCCGTGGACAGGACAAGCGCTCGACGAGGCCCGTGGCATCGTCTACGTCGCCACCAAAACCGCCGAGCCCGACTTCTGGGGCGGCGGCCGGCACGGTCAAAACCTCTTCGCCAATTGTCTCGTCGCTCTGGACGCCGCCACCGGTCGGCGCCTGTGGCATTTCCAAATCGTGCACCACGACCTGCTCGACAAAGACCTCCCATGCGCCCCGGTCCTGCTCACCGTCAACCACGCAGGTCGAAAGATCGACGCCGTTGCCCAGGGCACCAAACACGGGCTTTTGTTTGTCTTCGATCGGGTGACGGGCACGCCCCTTTGGCCAGTCGACGAGCGCCCCGTCCCCGCCTCGACTCTCCCGGGCGAACAGGCGTGGCCGACGCAGCCGTTCCCGACGCGTCCGGCCCCACTCATGCGCCAGGCGTACACCGATGCGGACGTCTCCACGATTTCGCCCCAAGCTCAGGCGCTGACCAGCGATCGGATCCGACTCTCACCCAACTTCGGACCCTTCCCGGCACCGAGCCTCAATGAATCAATCATGTTTCCCGGCTTCGATGGCGGCATGGAGTGGGGTGGCGGCGCGGCCGATCCCGCTGGCGTCTATTACGTCAACGTCAACGAAATCCCCTGGGTCCTCCAAATGGTCGAAACCATCCGGCCCGACGGATCGCCGCTGCCGCCCGGCGAGCGGGATTACCTCATCCATTGCGCCGCCTGCCACGGGCGCGACCGCGCCGGCTACCCGGCCGCCGGATTCCCCTCGCTGCTCGACCTCGGAAATCGCCGGACCCGATCGGACGTGGAAACGATCACGAAATCTGGATTCGGCCGGATGCCAGCCTTCGATCGACTCGGGGACGACCAGCGCCGGGCGATTCTTGATTATGTCCTCAGCGAGCCGCCACCCGCCCCTGATTCGCACGACGACACCCGGCCGCCCACGTCCTCCCGGCCCCGCGATCCGACATCGCCCCCCTACGCGTTCGGCGGATTTCGGCGCTGGGTGGATCACGAAGGATTCCCCGCGATAAACCCGCCTTGGGGCACGCTGAACGCCGTGGATCTCAACACCGGCGCGCTCAAATGGAAGGTGCCGCTCGGCGAATATAAAGAACTCACCGCCCGCGGCATTCCGCCGACTGGAACCGAAAACTATGGAGGCCCGGTCGTCACGGCCGGCGGTCTGCTCTTCATCGCCGCCTCCGCCGACGAAACCATCCGCGCTTTTCACACGGAAACCGGTGCCCTGCTTTGGCAGGCCCCGCTCCCTTTCAGCGGCAACGCCACCCCCAGCACCTACCGCATCGGCGGCCGCCAGTTCGTCGTCATCTCCGCCGGGGGCGGAAAATCGGGACGGCCCGCCGGCGGTCTGCTCGTGGCCTTTGCCCTGCCACCGACGTGAGAGGATTCCCCACATCAGTGAAGTTGAGACCACGATGTCATCCGTGGGTCCCAACGCAGCGGTTGAGGGCTATGATTCCGGAGCTGCTGCGGCTGCGGATGGACGTTCCACGCCGTTGACGAGGACCGCGCCATCGGAGCGGATGTAGATTTTGTCGCCGCGCTCCAAGGTGCCGCTTGGCCTGCCGTTGACCGTTAGCTGGCCGTTGTCGATCTTGAGCGATTGGTTCGTCCCCCAAGTCAACTCGTAGTGCTCCGCGGTCACCGTCTTGCCCTGGGAATGTGAATACATCTTCAATTCGGATCCACCGGGCGGGCTCTGAAGCTCGATCACATAGCGGCCGCCATCCACCACGTGCCGGCTCGTCACAGCCTGGCGCACCGGCGGCCGACCGCACGCGGGTATCAGGCACCCGATGACGAACGCTCCGGTCAAGACTGAGAAGGAACGCCGGCTTCTTGTCGTTATCATAACCACTGGACTACCACCCTACACCCCGGGACGAACCATGCCACTTTAAAGCGACTGAGCCCGACTGGCGTCACGACGGATTTTTGCACGGTTGTAAGGTAGTG
>JBJXFS010000161.1:0-6115 GCA_046155625.1 Verrucomicrobiales bacterium
TTCCGTTGCTCCCCACGCCGCCTCGCAGCGACGCAGTTTCTTCAAAGTTCTCGCAGGCCCAACGGAAGCCTGCGGCCGGGGTCTCCCACCCCAGAAGAGGACGCTGCTCGGCAGCGCACGAGTGGCGTGCGTCCCGCCGCCGACCCGCACACCCCGCGTAGCGGCACTTCTCCCAAGACCTCGGCTGACGCCACGCAGGGCGGCGGGACGCCGCCCCCCCTTGATGCCGAATGGATCGAAGCTGACGGCCTCGGCGGATTCTCCAGCGGCACCGTCGCCGGTCATCGGACGCGCCGCTACCACGCGCTGCTGCTCACCGCGACCACACCGCCCGCCGGGCGCATGGTGCTTGTGAACGGATTCGATGCCTTCGTCGAAACGCCGCACGGGACGTTCGCGCTCAGTACGCAGCAATACGCGCCCGGCGTGACGCATCCTGACGGCGCGACACGGCTCGAGAGTTTCAGCACCGAGCCCTGGCCGCGCTGGACGTGGCGCATCGCGGAAGCCCTCTGGGTCGTCCAGGAAATTTTCGCGGTGCATGGAAAGTCCGCGGTGTGTGTCTCGTGGCGCGCATGGAGTGGCGCGCGTCCCGCCGCCGATCTTGACACTCCGGGCAGCGGCACGCCCTCCAGGGGCGCGGCTGTCGCCGCGCAGGGCGACGGGACGTCGCCCCTCCTTTTGCGCGTGAGACCATTTCTTTCCGGGCGCGACTTCCACGGCACGCACCACGAGAATGGCGCGTTTCGTTTCGACGCCACCGCGAGCTTCGAGAGCGTGGAATGGAATCCGTACGACGGCGTGCCTGCGATTCACGCGAGCAGCAACGGGCGTTACGTGCAAGAGCCGTGCTGGTATCGAAATTTCCTCTACGCCGAGGAAGCGGCGCGCGGCTTGGACTGCAGGGAGGATTTAGCATCGCCCGGCATTTTCGAGTGGGAGCTCGGCGCGCGTCCCGCGGTCTGGATGCTCGCCGCCGAGGGACACCGCGTCGCAGGTATGAACTCGACGGAGGAATCGTTTTCCCAAGTGCGCGAGATGGAGCGGGCGCGGCGCGCACGATTCACCTCGCCGCTGCACCGGCCGGCGGACGCCTATCTCGTCAAACGCGGGACGGGCAGCACGATCGTCGCGGGCTATCCGTGGTTCGGCGATTGGGGGCGCGATACATTCATCGCGCTTCGCGGGCTGTGCCTCGCCACGGGACGACTTGAGGAAGCGCGCGACATTCTCGTGGAATGGGCCGGCGCGGTTTCCGAGGGGATGCTGCCAAATCGATTTCCGGACCACGGTGAGAAGCCGGAGTTTAATTCCGTCGACGCGTCGCTGTGGTACGTCGTCGCGGTGCATGAATACCTTTTCCTCGCTGCGCAACAGCGTCCGGCGGAATTCGTGACCGACTGCCACACGAAGCAACTGCGCGGTGCCGTCGAGGCGATTCTCACCGGCTACCGGCAGGGCACGCGCTTCGGCATTCGCGCCGATGCCGACGGTCTGCTTGCGTGCGGCGAGCCGGGCGTGCAGCTCACGTGGATGGATGCGAAGGTCGGCAACTGGGTCGTCACGCCGCGCATCGGCAAACCGGTCGAAGTGCAGGCGCTGTGGCTGAATGCGCTGTGGATCGGCGGACAGTGGTCGTCGAAATGGAAGAAACTTTTTGCAAAGGCGAAGGCCGCGTTCGAGGCGCGATTCTGGAACGAGGCGACGGGCGGACTTTTTGACGTGGTGGACTGCGACCACCGTGCGGGCGTGGACGATGCGGCGATTCGGCCGAACCAGATTTTCGCCGTTGGCGGATTGCCGCTCCCATTGATCGAAGGCGACCGCGCTCGGCGGATCGTCGAGACGGTCGAGGCGAAATTGCTCACGCCGGTCGGCCTGCGATCGCTTGCGCCGGGTGAGCCCGGTTATGCGCCGCGCTACGAAGGCGACGTGGTGCATCGCGATGGCGCGTATCATCAGGGCACCGTGTGGCCGTGGCTCATGGGGCCGTTCGTCGAGGCTTGGCTGCGCGTGCGTGGCAACACGCCGTTCTCGCGGGCTGGCGCACGGATGCAGTTCATCGAGCCGCTGCGGCAGCACCTCGGCGTAGCGAGCTTCGGGCACGTCTCGGAAATTGCCGACGCCGAGCCACCTCACACGCCGCGCGGCTGTCCGTTCCAGGCGTGGTCGCTCGCCGAGCTGCTGCGGATCGAAGCCATCCTCCCAGGCTGAAATCGAGGATCCGGGGTGTCCCGGTCCGGAAGCATTTGTTTTTCCGTGTCGCCTCGGAATCTCGGGGCCGCGACGGCCCCGCTCCTTGCTTTCGCCTCCCGCCAACGCCAATACTCAGAATCATGCCCGCACCAAAAATCCTCGCCTTCGCCGGCAGCACCCGCGGCGGCTCGTTCAACAGGAAACTGATCGCGCTTGCCGCCGACGCCGCGCGCGCCGCCGGCGCGGAAGTCACCACCGTCGATCTCCGTGATCTCGCGCTGCCGCTTTTCGACGAAGACTTCGAAGCCGCTAACGGCCTGCCCGAGGGCGCGAAGCGATTCAAGGCGCTGCTTCGCGAGAGCGACGGCTTCGTCATCGCATCGCCGGAGTACAACAGCTCCATCACCGGCGCGCTGAAGAACGCAATTGACTGGGCCTCGCGGGCCGAGTCGGACGACGAGCCGCCACTCGTCGCGTACCGGGGAAAGGTGGCCGCGGTGTGCAGCGCCTCGCCGGGTGCGCTCGGCGGATTGCGCGGACTGGTCACGCTGCGCTCCATCCTCGGTAATATCGGCGTGATCGTCCTGCCGGATCACGTCTGCATTTCCACAGCGCACGAGGCATTCGACGAGGCCGGAAAGCTGAAGGACGAGCGGAAGGCGAAGCAGCTTGCTGCGCTGGCGAAGGGGTTGGTCACGACGCTGGGCAAGTTGCGGATCTGAGCTGGGAGGGGCGCGCGTCCCGGCGCCCAGAGATGGGAGACGCTTCGCGGAGGGTGGAGGTCAGCGCATGGACGCCCGCCGCTCCTCCATTCCCAGTGGCGACGGAACGTGCGAGGCTCATTGTAAGGTTCGCCGCCCAGGCGCGACGAAGGAGGTGCCATGAAGAATTGTTCCAGACTTGCCGCCGAAGAAATTCGCCTCATCGAAGACCGCGGGCGCTTGCGCAATTGGAAACGCTGGGGTCCCTATCTCAGCGAGCGGCAGTGGGCGACGGTGCGAGAGGACTATTCGCCACACGGGAATTGCTGGGACTACTTCCCGCACGATCACGCGCGCAGCCGTGCGTATCGCTGGGGCGAGGATGGGCTGCTCGGTTTCACGGATCGGCAGTGCCGGCTGTGTTTCGGCCTGGCGCTGTGGAATGGGCGCGATCCGATTTTGAAAGAGCGGCTCTTCGGTCTCACCGGGCCGGAGGGGAATCACGGCGAGGACGTGAAAGAGTGCTATTACTACCTCGATTCGACGCCGACGCATTCCTACGCGAAGGCGCTCTACAAGTATCCGCAGGCGGAGTTTCCCTACGCGCGGTTGGTCCATGAAAATCGGGAGCGAGGACTGGCGGGGCCGGAACTGGAACTCGCGGACACGGGCATCTTCGACGAGGACCGTTACTTCGACGTCTTCGCGGAGTATGCCAAGGCGTCGCCCGAGGATACCTGCATCCGTATCACGATCGCGAATCGCGGGCCGGAAGCGGCGACGATTCATGTGCTGCCGACGCTTTGGTTTCGCAACACTTGGAGTTGGGGCGGGGGCAATGGTGCGACGGCTTGTCCTTCGATGCGAATGCGGGACACGGAAGTGATTCGCGCCGAGCACGACTCGCTTGGGGCGTATCTGTTTGCAATCGACAACGAACCGGGGCGTCCCGTCTCCGTACTTTTCACCGAAAACGAAACCAACACCCAGCGGCTCTGGAGCCATCCGAATGCGACCCGATTCGTGAAGGATGCCTTTCACGAATACGTGGTGTTCGCCCACGCCGAGGCCGTGAATCCCGCGCAAACCGGCACGAAGTGCGCGCCGCATTTTGTCATCACCATCAAGCCCGGGATGACCCACACGCTCAGGCTCCGGCTGGTTCGCGAGGAGGAGGCGCCGAAGCAGTTTTTTGGAAAGAAGTTCGACACTGTCTTCGCCGATCGAAAACGCGAGGCGGACGAGTTCTATGCGCAAGTTGCGCGGCCCGGCATGAGCGCGGAGGCAAAGCGCGTCGCACGCCAGGGCTACGCAGGGTTGCTGTGGAGCAAGCAGTTCTATCACTACGTCATCGAAGGCTGGCTGAGGGGCGATCCCGCGCAGCCGCAGCCGCCAGCAGACCGCCTCGGCGGACGGAACCGCGAGTGGCCGCACCTGTATTCGCAGGACATCATCTCGATGCCGGACAAATGGGAATACCCGTGGTTCGCAGCGTGGGATCTCGCCTTCCACATGATCCCGATGGCGCAGGTCGATCCCGATTTTGCAAAGCACCAGCTCCAACTCTTCCTCCGCGAGTGGTACATGCACCCAAACGGACAGATTCCCGCCTACGAGTTCGCATTCGGCGATGTGAATCCACCCGTGCATGCGTGGGCGGCATGGCGCGTGTATAAAATCAGCGGCAAGCGCGGCGAGCGGGATCGCGCGTTTCTCGAAAGCGTCTTCCAGAAGTTGCTGCTGAATTTCACTTGGTGGGTGAATCGCAAGGACGCGGAAGGGAACAATCTTTTCCAAGGGGGCTTCCTCGGGCTCGACAATATCGGCGTCTTCGACCGCTCGAAGCCGCTGCCGACGGGAGGCTTTCTCCAGCAGGCCGACGGCACCGCATGGATGGCGTTCTACTGCCTCACGATGCTCTCCATCGCGCTGGAATTGGCGCAGGAGAATGCCGTGTACGAGGATCTCGCGTCGAAATTCTTCGAGCACTACGTCCACATTGCCGACGCGATCAACAATCTCGGCGGCACCGGCCTGTGGGACGATGGGGACGGCTTCTATTACGACCAGCTCAAGCTCGGCGGACAAATGATCCCGCTCCGCACTCGCTCCCTCGTCGGACTGCTCCCGCTCATCGCAGTCGAGGTGCTCGAGGAGGAGCAGATCAAAAAACTGCCCGGATTTGCGAAGCGGATGCAGTGGTTCATCGAGCACCGGCCCGACCTCGAGAAATGCATCACCTTCTGTCAGGCGTGCCCGCATCACGAGCATCGAATCCTCGCCATCCCGTCACGTGAGCGGCTGGAGCGCTCGCTGCGGTTCATGCTCGATGAATCGGAATTCCTCTCGCCCTACGGCCTGCGCTCGGTCTCCCGCGTCCACAAGGAGCGCCCGTACGTTTTCCGCGTCGGCAACGACGAGCACCGCGTGGATTACACGCCGGGGGAGGGCAATACGTACCTCTTCGGCGGCAATTCGAACTGGCGCGGCCCGATTTGGTTCCCGATCAACTACCTCATCATCGAAGCGCTAGAACGCTACGACCACTTCTACGGCGACGCACTGAAAGTCGAGTGCCCGACCGGCTCAGGGACGATGATGACATTGAAACAAGTCGCGCAGGAACTGTCTCGACGCCACGCCGGCATCTTCCTGCCAGACGAAGACGGGATCCGCCCCTGCCACGGCGAGGACTTGCGCTACTCCGCGAATCCGCACTGGCGTGAACTCGCGCTGTTCTATGAATACTTCCACGCCGACACCGGCCGCGGCTGTGGGGCGAGCCACCAGACTGGCTGGACTTCGCTCGCGGTGCGGTGTCTGGAGGGCATCCGGGCGGAGCCGCAGCGGACAGTGGAAGTTGGGAGACCGGCTTCGCGCGTTGAACCCGCGCTGGAGCGAGTGTCCTGATCGCCTCGGCGATTCATGCTGTCAGTTTCTGAAAATCCGGGGGCCGATCGTCCCCCGCGACACGCAGCGGAAAGGATGACACAAGTCCCGCGCAGACAATTGCAGTCGCCGGACCACGATTGAGAGTCATGCGCACACTCCTTCGTCCGACTGGCGGCATTGGATGGCGCCATGCGAGCCCATGCCAATCTGAAAAGCGTAATGACCACCCAGAAGCCCTTGCCCGATTCTCGTGCAAATGGCCCATCCTGTTCCACTTGAGGTGGTGCGCGATACAGGGTTCGAACCTGTGACCCCTACCGTGTCAA
>JBJXFS010000182.1:0-10303 GCA_046155625.1 Verrucomicrobiales bacterium
CGCACCGTCGATACTCACATCGCCCGGCTCCGCCGCAAACTCGAGCCCGATCCCGAAAACCCGCGGTTCATTCTCACCGAGCCGAAAGCGGGCTACCGGCTGGTCAAAATAGAGAGGCCTCAAAGCGCGCCGCCTGAGCATTCTCGTCCGCCCACTTGTTGAGCATTTTTTGGCATTCCGGCCCGCCCTGACGCAAAATCCCCAGGATCCGATGGTGACGGTCGATTTCCGCCTGAATCTCGACCTTGATCCGTCCCACCGGTGGTATGTAGCCGAAATGGGGATCCCTGAAGCGCGTGAGCACGGAGTATTGCGGCTGGTTGATCAGGTCCTCCGTCTGCCGTTTCAGCTCGGCGATCTGTTCCTTCAGCACCATGCCATACACCCCCAGCTTCTCGTCCGTGGCGCTCATTAAATTCGATGCCTCCACGCCCAGCCACTCCATTTCGATGCAGAGCAACTCGCGCAAGTCACTCGCGGCATAGGCCGCCGTGAGGCGCTTCATCCAGTCTTCTTTCCGCTGCTGGAGCGAGGAGTCGGATTCAAGGTCGGGATGCAGCACTTTGGCCAACTGCTTGTAGAGTGATTTTAAGTCGCGCTGTTTGGCCTCCTCCGCTTCCTGCTTTCTTTTTTCTTTCTCGATCTGAGCCTTCGTAGGCTTCCTGGTCCGGCCTTGAGACGAAGCGGGCAGCTTCGCATACGCTGCCGTGGCGGCGTCCAATCGTTCCTGCAGCTTTCTCTCGAATTCGGCCTTGTCGCCGCGGAAATCGAGATCGCTGAGGTCTAGATCCACACCCATGTCCCTTGTCGCCGCCTCGATCACGGTGCGCAGAAACTCGTATTCTTCGTTCTCCTCGTCCTCCTCCGCCTGTTCTTCTTCGGGATCGCGCAATTCATCCACCACCAGCCGCATGCGCTCGGTCTGATCGTCCGTGAGGCCGCAGGAGTCGACGACCAAAGCGGTCGCTTTGTGACGGATCAGATCTTTGAGCCATTCGCGCCGACGGCGCGTGAGTTTGTACGCGCCCATCGCCTCGAGGGCATCGATCACCAGCTGATAATTCAGTCGATGAAACTCCTCGATGAGAGGAATCAACTGCCCGCCGCAGACGGTGAGCAGGGCGTCCAAGCGGGCCTGCTCACGCTGATGTTTGACTCGAGCACTTTCGAGCCGTTTCATCAGTTTGTTAAACTCGACCTGCGCAGCGCTCAGGGCCGCCCCGTCGCGAGCGACCAGAGTCAGCTCGAAATCGCTTCCTCGCTGGCGGGCCATGGACAGTGGTAGTTCCAACTGACTCCCCTGTTCTCGATCGGTTTCGTTCGCCACACTGGCTCCCTTGCCAAGCACTGGATTGTTGTCAATCGGGCACCCGGCGGCTTCCACGAAAAAACGACGGCTTGAGGCCACCACCGAGAGAGGGCTGAAAGAATCGGCGGTCGTGAGCCGGTGGTTGCCGTCGCTGGCACCCCGTGTATCTGTCGCGGCATGCTGGTGGATTCAGAGCTGGGAATAAGCGGACGAGGTGTCGGCGGAAATGGGCACGGTCCAGGTGACCTCGAGGCGCCAGACGCCCGCATCGTCAAGGCTCCCGTGCGGCCCGCGGAGCCGACCCATCGGGAACGGATATTCGTCGACTGCGAGAATGTCGGCGGCGCGGACCTCGCCGTGTTGGACGGGCATCCGGTGGACGTGACGTTGGTGCTCGGATGTCGGCAAGGGTTGACGGTGGCGGTGGTCGAAGCCGTGCGCCGACTGCCGCTCGACCAAGTCACCTTGGTGCAGAGCACGCTCGCCGGCCGCAACGCGCTCGATTTCGTGCTCGCCTGTCAGGTCGGTCGCGCGGTCGAACGGTACCCGGGCTCGGCGATTCGCATTATCTCGCGGGACAAGGGATTTGACGCACTGGTCGCGCATTTGAAAACACAGGGCGTCGTGGTGGCACGCCACGATTCGGTGCGTGGGGTGCCGATGCTGGCTGGCAGCGGGAAGCCGCCTGGGACGCCCTCGCTCAATGGTCATGCCGCCCCTGCCCTCTCAGGTCGGTACGAGTTGGCCGCAACGACGGACCCGGAAGAGTTGGAATCTCTGGCTACATTTGTAGTCGACTGCCTGGAAAGGGCGAAGCCATCCCGGCCGCGCAAACGGGCCACGCTGGTAAAATTCATCAAGACGCAACTGAAGTCGATGCAGCCGAATGCGAGCTTCACACCTCAGCAAATCATTCAGCAACTCATCGCCAAGGGCGCCATTCTGCCGGTCGGATCAGCGCGGCTTCGCTACGCGGATGAGCCGCCGGACGAGTCCTCTCAAGCCGCCATTTCGAACTTTAGAACGGCGGATTTGTATGAGGATCAGATGCCTTTTTAGTCGAGTTTTTTCGCCAACTCCCTGGTGTCGTCCGGGGTGAATCCAGCGGCGGCGAGGGCGGCACGGGCCTGATCGATCCTGCCGTATCCTTTCCAGGCTTGGAGGACGCGGCTGGCGGCTTCGCGGCGTTTCGCGGCGTCTCCGATGCTGGTGGCCCACACCCACGCGGAGTCGGGGTCATCGCGGGCGATGGTGGTGACGAGTTTGTCGGCGGCCAAGTCACGTCCTTCACCGGCGGGGAGCGTGCCGATCCACTCGGAGGTGGTGACCGGATCGTAACCGGCCCATTTTTCGGCGATGCCGGCGAAGGCTTCGTTTTGGGCGCCACCGGGAGGCAGTGATCCGGCCCAAGCAATGGCCTGCTGCGGGTCGTTTTCGGTCAGCGTGGCGGCCACGGATCGGGCGACTCTCTTGTTGTCGGCTTTGGCGGCGGATTCGGCGTCCAAGCTGGCGGTAAACTTCGAGTACAATTCCTGGGCCTGCTGGGGATTCGCCAGCAGGCTGTTTTCCACCAAGGCCCCGAGAGCGGCCGATTGGTCGGCGCCGCCGAGCGATTGAGCCCAAGCGAGGGCGGCTTTGTCATCATTGCCAGCCCAATTCTGCGCGACGCCCCGCAGGATCTCCGCGCGTTGAATCGGGTCGGTAACCCCCAGCGCTTTTTGGGCGGCGGCTTGGGGGTCGCTGTGACTCCAAGTTTGCAGCGCCGACTTGAGCGCCGCTTGCCGCAGGTCGGCGGAATCGAGCTTTTCCGCCCACTTCACCGCTTCGGAGGGATCGCCCCAGGCCAGGCGCCGGGCGATCTGGCTCGCCTGCTCGGTGGTTTTGGATGTGGGTTGCAGCTTGGCGAAGAGAACTTGGGTATCTTCGGTGGAAGATCCCCACATATTGCTCAATTGATTTATTATCAATTCCTCACGCACGCTGACGGATTTTATTTGATCGACTAGTTCCACCGTGTTTTGGCCCGTGCCTCCAAAGTAGCCGCCGTTCATGGCCGCTTGGTAGATCGCCTTGGAGAGGGCGGGAGACATATTTTTGGCGGCTTCGAGCAGCCGGGTTCGTTCGGCGGCAGTGGCTCCTCCGCTGAGGGCGCTGAGCATTTGCTGCTGGTCGGCCGGGCTTTTCGTGGCCAGCGCGTAGTCCAGCGCGGCGTTGAAATCCCGTCTGGCCCAGGCACCGAGCGCGGTGCCCAGCCCGTCGCGCCGCTGCTGGGCCATGGAGGGATCGTCAAGCAGTGCGAGTGTGGCGATGGGATCGCGCCCCGCCATGACTTCAACGACTTGGCGCAAGGCCGCTTGACGTTCCACCGGATTCTTCAGTCCGCGTCCCCACTCCAGGGCAGCCTCGGGATCGGTCGCCGCAAACGCCGAACCCAGTTGCCCGACCAAGTTTGAACGGAATTCCCCCGCGGGTATCGACCCCAAGGAATCCAAGGCCGCATCCCGGTCGCGCATCAACCAGCTTTGCATGAATGAGGCGACTGACCACGCGTCGCGCCGCGTGACCGCGTCGCTTTGCGCAAGCTTCAGCGCCTCCGCCGGATTGGATTCGCCGAGTGTCTGGAGGACCGCCTGTTTGGCGATGGCCGTGAGAGTGCCGACATCCTGGGCTTGCTTCCAGGCGCTGGTCGGGTCGCGGCGGGCCAGCTGACGAAAGGCGGCCTGACTTCCGGTGTATCCGATGAATCGGTTGGAATTCACCCGGGAAGCGTTGAGGAGGTCATTGGGATCCAGTTCGCTCCATCGCTCGAAAACGGCCCAGTTGAACAGCCAGTGTTCCGGGGTGCCACCGAACGGTCGCGCCTCCAGTTGCACGGCCAATTCCTTCACCGCCGCCAATGGCAGTTCCGACATCGCCGCCGCCACTCGAGCCTGCGCCTTCAGGCCGGATTCGCCGCGCAGCGAGTCGAGAAAGGCCTGGGGTGACTCGAGCGCCAGACGCGCATCGGCTTTCGACTGCCCCGGATCCAACACCAGTGGCCCAGTCGACAAGCGGGCATCCAGGACCGGAGGGCGAGGCACGGCCCCAATTTCCGCGGTGGGCAAATCCGACGATCGCCGCGCCAGCCAGGGACCGCACCACACCCCAGCCGCAAAAGCGATCAGAGACGAGCCAACGGTGGCTGAGACGAGAAGCAATCGAGGGGACATGGCGAGTAGACTTCCGGGCTTGGAAAGATCGCGTCAACAAATGTTCACTGCGTGCCAGCCGACGTGCAATAAAACCCAGCGAAAGTCGTGAATTGAGTCTCATTTTGATAATCAAAAAATTGGCGAATTGAAGTCGATTTGCCGCCATAAAGGGACAGGCGCATTGCGCGTCTGCATTACCCGCAGCACTCGGCGCCCTCGGTCGCAACTTAGGTCTCATTTTAAGAATCAAAAAATTTTCAAAGTGAATGTCAATGGCCGCCACAAAGGGACAGGCACATTATTGTGGGGCGGCGCCATAAAGCTGAGCGCTATAAAGAGACAGGCACATTATCGGGGAGAAATAATTCTCATAGTGAGATCCAAAAAGTTGACAAAATGAATCTCAGGTGGCTTGTTTCCTTATGAAGACGATTTCGGTTCGCGAGATGAAGGCGCGGTGGGCGGAGGTGGAGGCGCAGGTACGGGCTGGGGAGATATTTGAGGTGGTGAACCGGGGGCGCCCGACGGTGAGGATCGTGGCGGCGGGGCCGCGGCGGGTTGGATTATGGGAGGACCATTTGGCCACGGCGCTTCAGCCGGCTGGGCGAGCCGCGGAGGAGGTGGTGGCGGTTGACCGTGGGGGGCGGTGGTGAGGTGATCTATTTAGATACCAGCGCGTTTTTGAAGTTGTATATCCGGGAGGTGGGCTCGGAGGAGGTCCAAGCTCGGGTGATGGCGCAGGATCACCCGTTGCCGGTTTGGGATGTGCTGGAGGCGGAGTTCATCAATGCTTTGCGGCTCAAAGTATTTTGGAATGAGATTACCGCCGAGCAGGCCGAGGCGCAGATTGCGCTGTTCCAAGCGCGATTGCGGCGCGGCAATTATTTTGTCGCCGAGATCCGCCGGGGCGAATTGATGGCGACATTTCGCCGGCTGAGCGGGGAAACCGGGAAACTGGGCTGTCGGACGATGGATATTCTGCATGTGGCGTGTGCCGTGGAGCTGAGGGCGGCGGTATTTCTGAGTTTCGATGCGCGGCAGGTGGAGCTGGCGCGATTTGCCGGATTGGCTGTCTGACTCGGAGGGGCTGCACGGCCAGCGAGCTTACCAATTTCCATGCCTGAGTCGGTTGGCGGTGCGGAGGCTGCGGTTGATTTTTTTCCAATGGGTTTTCGTTTCGCGTTCCAGCCGGGGGTCGGCGCGGCGGGCGGCGTATTCCTTTTCGCGGCCCAGTTTCAGGAAACTCTGCCAACGCGCGGGGTCGAGGGTGCCGTCATCCAGGGCGGCGCGGATGGCGCATCCCGGCTCGCGATTGTGGGAACAGTCGTTGAAGCGACAGGAAGCGGAGAGCTGGGCGATGTCGGAAAAGGTGGCATCGAGGGCATCGTCATCGGCGGTCCAAAGCTGAAACTCGCGCATGCCCGGGGTGTCGATGATGATCACGCCGGCCGGGGAGAGGATGAGTTCGCGGCGGGTGGTGGTGTGCCGGCCTTTGCCGACCGATCCGCTGACTTCGGCGGTCGCTTGACGCTCCTCGCCGAGCAGGCGGTTGATCAGGGTCGATTTGCCGACGCCGGATGACCCGAGCAGGGCAATGGTGGTGCCAGGGACCAGCCACGGAGCCAGGGCGTCGAGGCCGTCGCCCTGCGCGGCGCTCAGGGCGACGACCGGAGCGCCCATGGCCACAGCCGCGGCTTCCGCCACGGCGGATTCGGGGTCGCCGTGGAGGTCGGTTTTGTTGAGCACCACCACTGGTTGGGCGCCACTCTCCCAGGTCATGAGCAGAGTGCGTTCGATGCGGCGGACGTTGAAGTTTTGATCAAGTCCGGTGACCAGAAGGACGGTGTCGACATTGGCTGCTACCACCTGCTCCTCGGCCGCGGTGCCGGCCGTGCGACGCGAGAAGGCGGTGCGCCGAGGCAGAACAGCATGGATGACCCCCGTCGAGTCGGTCGGCTGTCGGCGCACCGTTACCCAATCGCCGACCGCCGGGAGGTCGGCGCGTGATCGGGCTTCGTGGAGCAGGCGACCGGTGCAACGCGCGTTGACCAGTCCGTCCGGCGACAACAGGTCAAACGCTTGTTTGTGTTCGAGGGCGACGCGGGCTGGGGCCAGCCCGTCCTGAGCCAAGGACTGGAACTGGGCTTCCCAGCCGTCGTCCCAACCAAATAAAGAAAGATTCATGGGAAAAAGGAATGAAGTGGGTGAAAACGGGGGAGGGGATCACGGGCGCTCTGAGCGCGCACGAGCGGCAACGACACAAAAAAAAGGCCGCCCCGCGGGCGGCCTGCGTCTCAAACGAGATCGAAGTGCGGGAACGCGGCTCAGACGCGCCCCGCGGAGCCAACCGGCGGGAACGAGATGCGGGAAATGGCGGTCTCGGTCATGATAAAATCGGGTTGGCGGTGATTAAAAAGCCCCTCACGAGGCAACAGACCAGATTCCTATTCACAGGATCGCCGGATGTCAAGTACACTCTGGTCGGCCTGATTTCTCGACCAGGGCGTTTTCATGTATTGCACTGTAAATGGTTCGTTCGATGGCGAGTTCACGAGGAAAGATGCCCTGTCTGTGTCTGGCTGTCGTAGTCCGAAGTGCCACCGCCAAACGTTGGCGGCATAAACTCAGTGGACCGCTCGTGACGACGGCATGGGTCATTTTCGAGACGGAAAATCGTTTGCGCCCGATGCGCCTGCAAAAACTCCTCACCAAGGAGGAAGAAGACGAATGTCTGCGGAACCTCTCTCTCATGGTCGTCACAGACACCTCTGCAAAGCGATCGACGAACGGGCAGGCCGGGCTGCCGCCGGATCATTGGGGCTTCGGTGCATGGGACTGTTCGGCATTCTCATCACCGCGAGGGAACGCGGGCGCATCCCGGCTCTCGCACCCGTTCTCGACGTTCTCCAGCATCACGCCCGAGTCTGGTTCTCGCCGTCGTTGCGGACCGCGGTCCTTCAGCATGTGAACGAACTGACTTGAATCTTCCGCCGATTTGTTTTCATGTCGGGCTGGCAATCACCTCGATCGCGAATCCGCAATCAGCGGATAAGGCAGCTAGGTCACTCGGGATGCGTAGTCTGTGCATTTCATCAACGCTCACTGCTAAGTGTAAGGTGCAATCAGATCCACCCGTCGAGAGTGACCTCAGCAAGCAGCGCCGCGCTGTTAGGGTGTCGACAATCTCTTCAAGACTCTCGGGTAGCTCAAAAACCCAGATGCCAAGATCCTCTCTCACAAGCTCGAAGCACGCCTGCGCGAGATCGCCTTCTCTCGTGCACCTCAGGAGTGCATTTGTGATGATGGCTTCGCTCATAAATTCTCAGCCGAACGTTTTATTATCCGACCGTCACCTTCTGTCCTGGATACGCGACCGTCGGATGACAGTGACGAAAGCGACTCTGAAACGCACAGCTCCGCGCGACTCGGTCATCAGCGGTGCGTTGGAAGGATGAGATCATCACATCTTTGGACTCGGCGTTGTGGAAACGTTCTGGTGATGCCGGGACTGGAACGGCGCAGCACGACGCGGCTGTGGTCAGACATCTTTCCCACTTTGCGGTTCCACTTTCAAGTCGAATGTGGCGAGGTGTGGCGTCGTGTCGTCAATGGGGGGATGGACGGCGGCGGCGGACTGACGAGGAGCGGTGGTGTAACGACGACAGTTCGCAGTTGAGATGATTGCGGAAACTACATCCTTGCCCAATTGGTAGGCGCCGACGGAATAATCCGGTCTCTCCGCTAGGCAGAGCGCGTGGGGGTCTGGCCGGCCTCGGGAAAACGAAATGAAGGCGACCACCGGCTACGGGCATCCGAAAATCCCACGCTCCAAGGTCGAGCCATGGTTTGCGAAATTCGGGCCGTGTGTATCGATCGCTAAAAACGGACATTGGAATCACGAAAGTCACGAACCACACGAAAAATCATTCGGTTACGACAAGCGACCTCTTCATCCATCAGATGGGAGGGGGGCATTAACCAACCCCTGGGCTATACGTGTGTTGCGTGCTTTTCGTGGTTCCCACACGGGTTTTCCAAGCTCCATAACATCACAGACGGCAGATCCATGCTCCACCTGGGCGAACGGTCGTCCAAAAGTCGCATGGCGCTGAAGTGCGCCCTGGCGAAGCTCAAGCGGGACGCGCTCGGCCAGGCGTTCTTCCTCACCCTGGCCTATCCCGGCGAATTCCCGGCGCCCGATGATCATGCGGTCTACAAAAACCATCTGCGCGTGTTCAACCAGGCGCTCGCCCGTGCATTCGGCGCCTCCGGCTTTTGGAAGCTGGAATTTCAATCCCGCGGGGCTGCGCATTTCCATCTGATCGCCTTCGGCCTGGATGGGCAAGACATCGAGGCGCTACGCACATGGGTAGCCCATCGCTGGTTCGACATCGTCGGCAGTGGGGATGAACGCCACCGGCCCGCCGGCACTCAGGTCGACAAAGCGAAGTCGATAAATGGGGTCCTGTAGTACATCACCAAATATAGCTCCAAAGACGATCAGACGCGGCCGGGCAACTTCACGGGCCGTTATTGGGGGCGGTTCAATGCGCAGGCGCTTCCGATGTGTCCGATGGAACACATCGACCTCACCGAGCGGGAGGGAATCGTCGCGCTGCGCTGGGCGCGCCGGATCACCAAAAAGCATGTGGAAAACTCCCGGTGGAATGCGGCCCTTCGACGGCCCGGTCACCTGTTCAACGAAAGCGACGGCTGGTCGCGCCTGGCCGTCGAGCAAGCGTATAAGGGCCCACGCTGGCCGATCATGACGGTTCTCCGCCGCGGGTACAAAGCCGACGACCAATGGGTGCCGGAGGGCGCGGTGTCGTGGCATTGGTGCGCGGGTGCCAAGGGGCTTTTCCCCATGCCTCGCCGGTACAAGGCGCGGAACAATTCGACAGCCCGTCTCATTGTGGACGCTGACCGCTTCCGCACCGATCTGGAACGCGCACGCGCGCTCGGCTTGTTTGACGAATCTACAAAGCCCAAATAGGACACTAGGTCGGGCTATAAAAACTCTCACCGATCAAATAGGAAATCAGGTTCCCTATGAAAGAAAATGCCAGTGCGGTGCGAACCGAGACCCTCTCCTCAGCGACTTTGCGCATTATCATTGCAATTCCGAAGCCCTCAGCCAACCAAACAAAAAATTCTGTCACGATTGTGTTTCCAAGTTTAGGATGAATCCAAACCACGAACAGGGCGTACGTAGCAATGTTCAATAGGACCAGACAAAGAATTGTGGGAAACGTCCGCACTGGTTGGTATATGGCGAGAAGCACTTTTGCCAAAAGTGCCACCTCAACCCCAATAGCTATCAAGCCGACTCCCGCCATTGCACCAAATTGTAAGGAACTGGTCGGATTAGGCAGCGGGTTTCCGAAAGCGGCTTCGCAGCCGAGAAACAACGCTACGACAACCCAGACAAACTGAATCCACTGTGCATTCAGCGTTCGTGGTTTAGAGTTCAGCATAGGGCGCAACAAGTGAGCATTTCAGCACTCAAAGGTGTTTACGTGATCGGCTCAAGTTTTTATTCGAAGTTGCCGGTCTTGAATCCGCAACCCCCACACGAATCGACCGTGCGCGACACCGAGAACAGGTCTCCGCACCGGTCTGGAACGCACCTGAGGGCTCGGCTTGTTCCGGAGCCCCGACTGCGAAGCGGCGAGAGCGCCAGCGAAAACCGATAGATACCCCCTGCGCGAGGCGGGAGTCGGGTCAAGGAGGGGCCCCCGTCAATTCGTGCCAACGGTGGGGGAAACTCAATGCGCTGCCCCAGCGGCGGCCCGTTGGTCGAATT
>JBJXFS010000191.1:0-16316 GCA_046155625.1 Verrucomicrobiales bacterium
GCCCTCATCCCGAAACAGGCGCCCTTGAGCGATGCACAACTCCGGCAGCTCGCCCTGCTGCGGTGGCGGCAACCGGGAAAATATCTCGACTGGCGCACCAGCCCGGAAAAACCCGCGCTGACCTATCTGGCGGGCCGACAGCTCGAACCCGCGACACCAATACCCGACCCCGGAAAATCCCGGCACGCGACCACGGCGGCCCGATTCTTGCAGCGCCATGCCGAGTTGCTCGCCTTGCGATCCCCCGCGGTCGAACTCAGCCTGCGCAGTGAATCGACCGATACTCTCGGCTACACGCAACTCCGTTTCGATCAGCACCACGCCGGCTTGTCCGTCTGGCCGTGCAGCCTGATGGTCCAGTGCGACCCTCGGGGAAATGTGACTCTGATGACGGGATCGTACGTTCCCACTCCAGCCGAAGTCGATCCCGTCCCCGCGCTGACACCGGAAGCCGCGGAGACTCAGGCCCGCACGCACTCGCTGGAAACGCGCCTGGCCGCGCTCCACGGGAGGGAATTGCTCGTGTACGCCCCGATCGACCGACCGGCCCGTCTGGCCTGGCGCATCGACCTGCGCGGATCGCTGGTTCGGCAATAGGATGTCCTCGTCGACGCTCAAACCGGCGCCATTCTGAATGTCGGCACGCAAATCGCCACCACCACGACCACCGGATCAGGCACTGACTCCGCAGGCGTCAACCGCACCATCAATCTCTGGCGCCATACCGACAACCGCTTCTACATGATCGACGCGTCGAAACCGATGTTCGACCCGACGTCCTCGCCCCCCAGCGTGGCCCAGTCACGTGGCATCATCGCCGTCCTCGACCTGCAAAACTCCACTGAAATCAACCCCGCGGCCGGGGTGCACTCGGTGGCCGACGCGGCCACCGGTCCGTGGCGACCCGACGCCGTCAGCGCCTCGAACAACCTTGGCCGCGTTTATGACTACTACCGCACCCGCTTCAATCGCAATTCGGTCAATGGTACCGGTGGCACCATGGTCGGCATGGTGAATCTCAACGACGACAACGCTTACGCCGACTTTCAAACACAGACGATGTTTTTCGGAAACCGCGACCTCTACTCTGAAGCCCTTGATGTCGTCGCCCACGAAATGACCCATTCCGTCATCTCGACGACCTCAAAACTGGTCTACCAATTCCAAAGCGGCGCCCTCAACGAGTCGTTCTCCGACATTCTCGGCGAGGGATGCGAAGCCCACTTCAACAACAACGTGCCCGATTGGAAAATGGGCAGTTCGCTCAGAACCATCTTTCGCGTCTTCGATAATCCCAGCTCGCTCCCCAGCGGCCTCGGCCGGCCCTATCCCTCGAAGTTCAGCCAATTCGAAGTGCTCGACATCAGCCAGGACAAAGGCGGCGTCCACATCAACAGCTCGATTACCAATCACGCATTTTACCTGCTCGCCCAAGGCCTCAACGGCGCGATCGGCCTGAACGACGCTCTCCAGATTTTCTACCGAGCCGTCACGACGAAACTCAATCCCCAGTCGCAGTTCGTCGATTGCCGGATCGCCTGCGTCACTTCCGCCAACGAACTTTTTGGCGCCGGCTCGACGCAGGCCGTCAAAACGGCCGAAGCCTTCGATCGCGTCGAAATCTTCGACCAACCGGCCCGCCAGGGGCCCGCGCCCATTCCGGCGGTCGACGCCCTTGACTCAACCCTCTTCATTTTCCCTTCGGAGGGCACAATGTACCTCGGCCGCCGCGAAGCCCAGTTCGCCGACGACGACGCCGGCGTATTTCTGGGCAGCGACGGAGTTCGGACTCCCGTCCTCGCCGGTAAAAAACCCGTCGTCACCGGCAATGGCAGCTATGGCCTGTACGTCCGTCCCAACGCCGACGCCTCGTTCATCGACACCGAGACGGGGGCTTCGACCTTCCTGAATATCGCCGGTCTGATCGAATCGGTTGGCCTGTCCGGCGACGGCACCGTCCAGGCGTACGTCCTCCGCACCGCCGACGGCGAAGCGGACAAAAGAATTTACGTCTTCGACACGAAGACCAACGAAACCAAAACCTACACCGCCGTTCAACCGCTTACCAACCCGACGAGCGACGGGTCGACCAACACCATCCTCTCGGTCGATGCCCTCGACCTCTCGCCCGATGGCCGGTACATCTACTATGACGCGCTCAACCGCATCGCGTTTCCCGGTGGAGGGTTCGTCGACACCTACAGCATTTATTTCATCGACCGCGCCACCGACACCATCTCAAGCCTCATCCCACCCATCCCGGGCGTCCAGGTGGGCAATCCGTCGCTCGGCCAGACGCGCAGCCACTTGATCACCTTCGACGTCATCGACGCCGATGGGCTCAACTATATCTACGCCGCCGACCTCGCCGCCGGCACCCTCCAACTCATCACGCTGCTCGCCGACGGCACCCCGGTCAGCCCGGGCTGGCCCGGGTACTCGGGCGACGACACCGCCATCGTCTACACCAACTACGCGTTCGACTTTGTCACCCTCAGCTACATCCCGTATCTCGAGTCGCAGCCGGTCCTCGCCGACGGCCTCAGCCCGAATGGCGACGCCTTTCCGTGGCTCGCCGGGTCCAACCCCAATATCGGGTTCATCTACCGCCGCGGCGCCTTCGCCGGATTGCCGCAATTGACGGTGACCGCCGTGGACGCCGCTGCCACCGAGGCCCCGGAAAACCCGGCTCGGTTTCGCGTGACCCGCACCGGCCCGACCACCCAGGCACTTCCATTCTCGATCGTCCTCAGCGGCTCGGCGCAGAACGGTATCGACACCACCGCCATTCCTCTCAACCACCGCATCGATGCCGGCAGCGCCTCGGTCGATATCGCCGTCACCCCCATCGACGATGCGCTTTTTGAGGGCGAGGAAATGTTGAACGGCTCACTCTCCGAAGCGCTCGACTACACGGTCGGCGACCCGCGCTCCGCCACCGTGACCATCGCCGATAACGACACCCTCAGCTTCGCCTCCTGGGCCGCCAGCTTCGGGATCGGGCCGACCGACTTCTCAGGTGACGCCGACACCGACGGCCGCACGAACCTCATGGAATACGCCCTCGGATCAAATCCCAAAGGCCCGAATACCGTGGTCGATCCACAGCTCGACCTGTCAGGCGGTGAACTTCAGCTCACCGTGCTCCGCACTCGCGCCGCGCCCGACCTCACCTACATCGTCGAGGTTTCACCGTCGCTCGGCAATGGCACCTGGCGATCCGGTCCGCCTCACACCACCGTCGTCACCGATTCGCCGACCCTCCTCCAAGTCGTCAACGAAGCCGCCTCGACGTCCAACCAACGCCACTTCATCCGCCTCCGCGTCGTCAAACAATAGCATCGACCACATCGCGGTGGGTTGGTACCGGCCGGCCGGGTCGGAAGTACTCGAGGTGATCGATCGAGAGCGCCGCCTCCGCCAATCCGGGCAGCGGCACGGCCACGGCGGATCTCAATTCCTTTTCCAACTGCTCGGGGGCCGCCTCCGCTCGCAGGTTCAAAATGATCTGCGCGCCTGTCACGTCATTATCAAGCCGTTGGGAAAGTTCGGGGACGAAGTCGCTGCGCACCAAATTCACGGCGGCAATTTCCCCGGTGAGCGAGTCATCCGGACTGAGTGTCAGCTTGAGATGGGCAATTTCCGTTCCCAGACGGCGCAGACCGGCATGCAGCGCCGCGGCCAGCGCCTGCACCAGCGCATCGGCATCCACGCCATCCGGAGCGTCGACCCGAATCGTGGCATTCAGCCAGCCCAGCATCGCTTCCCCCTCGGCATACACATCGTAATCGACCTCCATCGTGGCGCGTCCTCCATGCGCGCCGGCCTCGATCGCCGCAAACCAATCTTCCAACCCTTCGCCCGTTCGGCATGACACGGAACGCACGTCGGCGTGGGGAAATTCCTGCCTCAGGGTCGAGATCAGCCTCGTCAGCGCCACTGGATCCAACAAATCCGCTTTGTTAACCACGATTTCATCGGCCTCCTCGAGCTGCTTGCGGTAGATATAGACGACTTTCGATGAGAAATTCCCGCCCTCCTCCAACCCCATGACGCGCTGAGCCCTCACCGGGTCGACCAACACCGAAACCGGCGCCACGAAAAAGTCCTCGCCATACATCCGGCGTAGCGGATACGTCACCGTGGCCACCAAGTCGGTGCAACTGCCCACGGGCTCGGCAATGAACACGTCCGGCCGCGCCTCGGCCGCCAGTTTGCCCGCCGCCTCGACCAGCGAGTTGAACCGGCAGCAAAAGCACCCGCCAGGAATCTCCTCCGTCGCAAATCCCTGCGACCTCAGCATCTTCGTGTCCACCAATTCGCGCCCCTGATCGTTCGTGATCAGGCCGACCCTCCGACCTCTTTCCGTCAAGTGACGAGCCAACCGGGCGACGGCCGTCGTCTTCCCCGCGCCGAGGAATCCGCCGATCATGATGTAGCGTGCTGGGGGCGTCATAGGCAGCCATTCATTCCCGCGCATTCCCCGGGTCGGCAATGGGAAATCCCGTCGAATTAATCCGCGTCTCGCTAGCGTCGCCTTTGGGATGCAGCCAAAACTAAATCGTCAATCTGAGCTGAACCTGAAGCTGGCGATGGCAGCTTTTGAGGAGCAAGGCGCGAGACGCGCGGGGCAGCCGGCGAGGGCGCCCACAGCGGCGGGCGGGACGCGCCGCCCTACCCGAGAACAATCGCTTCGCTCGACCGCTTCAATATGACATCTCGATCATCGTCCCCCGCTACTTCCCCGCAGCTGTTTGACTGATCCGTCGACCCCTGAAGCCGGCTGACTTTCCGCGAACTGGTCGTCGTCGCGCAGGCTTTGCTTGAGGCGGGCGAGCTCGGCCTTGAGCTGCGCGGTGATTTCTTCCGTGCCCGGCTTTCCGTACAGATTGCGCAATTCGTCGGGGTCGGCGGCGAGGTCGTAGAGCTCCCATTGGTCCTTTTTCCAAAAATGAATGAGTTTGTGGGTTTCGGTGCGTACTCCGAGGTGGCGCGCCGTGTTGTGGTGACCGGGATCGTGGTAATAGCGATAGTAAAAACTCGTGCGCCAATCGGCCGGCCGCTCGCCGCGTAGCAAGGGCAGCGCACTTCGCCCTTGCATGGAATCGGGCACCGACTCGCCCGCGGCCGCGAGCATGGTGGGGGCGAAGTCGACATTGAGCAGCATCGCTTTTTCCCGGTGGCCCGCCTTGGCGCCGGCTGGCCAGCGCGCCAAGCACGGAATCCGAATGGTTTCCTCGTACATGAAACGTTTGTCGTACATACCGTGGTCGCCGAGAAAAAAACCGTTGTCGCTGGTGTAGATGACCAGGGTATTCCGATCCACGCCTTCGCTTTGCAGCACCTCGAGCAACCGGCCCACGGAATCGTCCACCGACTGGATGCAGGCGAGGTAATCCTGCATGTAGCGTTGGTACTTCCAGGCGTCGAGCGCTTCACCGGTCAAGGTGACCTGTTGCCCGTCGCGCTCGACGGCGACCTCCGTGGGCACTTCGTCCATCCACTGGCCATAGGCCGGCGTCCCCGGGCTCACACCGCTTGGCGGTGGAATCTTCAGGTCGCGTCGGGTCAGGTCGCGGAAAACCGTCTGCTGGTTCTCCCGGATGGCGTCGGTGCGCGTGGCGTAATCGTCGCGAAGGGTATCCGGTTCCGGAATGGCTCGTCGGCGAAATGCCTCATCATACTTCGCTTCCGCCGTCCAGTTCCGATGGGGCGCCTTGTGGTGACAAAACAAAAGAAACGGTTTGTCCTTCGGACGGTCACGAATGAATCCCTCCGCCAATTCGGTGATGACGTGGGTCGCATAGCGGCCTGAATACTTTTTCTCCCCGGTCGCCGTGTAGAGCACTGGGTCATTGTAGGCGCCCTGGCCCGGGAGGATCTCCCAGTGATCGAATCCCGCTGGGTCGCTGCCCAAGTGCCACTTTCCAATCATCCCAGTGTGATAGCCGGCGGCTTGCAGTTGCGTCGCCACCGTCGGTCGCAATCGATCAATGGCATTGAACACCGGTACCCCATTGAGGTGGCTGTATTGCCCGGTCAGCAACGTGGCCCGGCTTGGCGTGCAGATCGAATTGGTGACAAAACAGTTTTCAAATAACACCCCTTCCCGCGCCAGTCGGTCCAAATGGGGCGTCTCGTTCACCTTCGACCCATACGCCGACACCGCATGCGACGCATGATCATCTGTCATTATGAATAGTATGTTCGGCCGCTCGGCTGCCGAGACTGATACGGCCATACCAAACCAAGCCATCCAAACCCAGCGATTTTTCTTCATCGGGATACAAAAGGGCATGGAGGGGGGGAAAGAAGAGGAAAAAGTGAAAAAGGGTCCAAATTAATTATGGTAATTATTATTTTTTCCCCTATTTTCACCCCCATGATCACACGATCTTCGAAAGAAGACAGCGGGGGAGGCGGCCAGGTGGTATGGTGGGCGGTCGCGGCCGTGGTGGCGGCGTTGGTGATGGTGTTGAAGCCGGCAGGCACGTTGACGGTGGGGCAATGGAAGTGGGCAGTGGGGATACTGGGGCTGGTGATGTTGTGGCGGCTGTGGGGATTATTGCGATCTTCTTCGTGTTCGCTGGGGCGGATTGTGCTGTGGTTGTTGGCCTTGGCCTTGGCGGGGTCGTTGATGACGGTCGGTGTGCCGGGCCATTGGTTTCGGGTGCCGGGGTGGTCGGAGGTGAGTGCTGTCGTGTTGCCGTTGGCGGTCGGCGTGGTTGCGCTGGGCGCTGTGCTGGTGGGCTTGGCTGGATTGAACCGGCGTCGCGAGATCAAGGGGACTCCGCAGCGATCCTATCTCCCGATTTTGCTTAACCTGATTATCGTGGCGGCCGCGTGGCATATCGTGCGCCAACCGCTCTGGAAGCAGTCGCTCGAAGGCATGATGCGACTGCCCCAAGTGCACTCGAACCGCATCGCGCTGGAACAGACGATCGGCCCACTGGGCGGCGGAATTGGCAACGAAGGCGAGTCCGCGCCAAATCCCGAGGCCGGTTCCCCGGCCCACCAGTCAGACGGCACGGCCCCCACGGCGAAGCACGGTGACGGCACGTCTCAGGCCGATGCCGACGATCTCTTGAAATCCGGTGCCGGAACGGGATACCCGCTTGGCAAAGTGCCATTGCCTGCCATGCCCGCCAACGCGGAACAATGGATCTGGGCCGCCGTTCACAATAAGGACGATCCCATGCTCGAACTTCGAGCTTGTCAGGCACTCGTCGCCGAGGGACGTCCCGACCAGGCGCTCAGCCGCCTCGCCGCCGCCCGCAACCGTCGTTGCCAGTCGCCCGAATTGATCCGCTTCCACGCCGATTTGCTCTTTGACAAAACCCGCCCTGCGGCCGCTGCCGCCGTCCTCGAATCGCTGGCCACTTCACCGGCCGGCACCAGCGGGGACGTTCAGAAATGTCTCGTCGCCTGGCAAACCGCTGGGCAAGACAACCAAGCCCGAATCCTCGCCGAACGCCTTCTCGTCCTTAAACCGAGCCGCGACCTCTTCCGATGGCTCGCCGATCACTACGCCGCCGCGGGAAACTCCGATCGCGCCCTCGCCCTCCTGGGCCAATTGAGCCGGCGCTCACCCTTCAACCCGGACGATGCCCACCGCATGGCCGAAGTCGCCCTCCAGTCCAAGCGCCCCGACATCGCCCTAGATGCCGTCGACATCCTCACCCAAGCCGGCCACCGATCGCCCCGCGTCGATCAACTCGCCGCCCGCGCCCGCGCCTCATCTAGCACCGATCCACGCCGCCGCGGCACCGCCGCCGCCCTCAGAACGGGAGGATGAAAGGCGATAAGGCGACGTGATGTCCGGAGAGGTACGAGGACACGCATTTCCCCGTGGGGTTCCCCAATCCCGTGGAAGCGATTAAGTTCCGCATGGAGCTCCGCGAAATCCAGCTCCCTTGCGCGCAACCGGATCGCAACGACACGAAACATACTAACAACAAAGGCGTTGCCCAAAGTTCACCCTCCCACTGATTGATGACGAGGTCGCTTGTCCTCACCCAATGAATTTTCGTGTGCTTCGTGACTTTCGTGGTTCCAATGTCCTTTTTTTGGATTGAACCACGAACGACTCGAATGGCCACGAATGATCAGGCCGATCGGAGGACATTCATGCAGCAGCGCCTTGGCTCTTCGTGATATTCGTGTGATTCGTAGTTCCCATTCAAGTCCAGAGGTTCAATGAACGCGCTTCGAATCGTCATCCCATTCTCCATCGCCTGCGGCCTTGTTGCCGCATGGAGGACGGCGACTGCCGAACTCACGTATCAATCCCACTGGATCGGCCATGCCATGCTCGAACCTCCTCACACGGCAACCGCGACCGCCCTCGCCGTGACGCATGACGGCAATTGTCTGCTCGCCGGCACATCGATCTCGGGGACGCCCGGCGCCAGCGAGATTAGCCAAGGCGTGGAAACCGGCAGCCACTATTCCCTGCAAGGTCTAGGATGGGGCGGCGGCACGGCGGTGGCGGCCAGCGACTCTCATGTCTATCTCGCGGTAACGTTGACCGGAGTGTCCGGACCGCCAATGACAGCCAGTCATGACATGCCAGCGTCTCCCGCGCCGGGCACCACGTGGCATGGCGTGTATTGCTTCTCCCGCGACGGCACGCCGGCGGCAGTGCCAGGTGGACGTGGACCATCGGCCGCTTTGCGGGTCATTCACGAGTCTGCCACCAACACCTCCCCCGATGCCTGCGCCGTCGCCGGCCTGTGGCGGCATGACGACGAGTTGTTCCTGAGTGACCGCGCCGCCAACCGGGTTCGAGTGCTGGACGCAGCCACCCTCGCGGAAAAGCGCGTCTTCCGCGCCACCCAACCCGGCCCACTCTGCGTGCTCGACGGCGAACTCCAAGTCGTCGAGCGCGCCGCCGTGGTCACGGCGTACTCGCTCGACGGCCGGGCCACTGGACAAGTATTGGATGAAGGACCTGACTACCTCCCTGGAGCGATCGCGCCCACGCCCGAGGGTCGGCTCCTCGTGGCCGATCGCGGGGCCACACACCAGGTTCACCTATTTAATATGAGTGGTGTCCCGACCCGCGTCCGCACGCTCGGCGACGAAGGCGGGATGCTCGGCCCTCCCGCTCCGGGCGAGGTCGGCCACCGCCGGCTCGCGAATCTTGTGGGTGTCGGGGTGGATGCCGCGGGTAATATTCTCGTCGCCATGAGCCCGCCACCAACCGGTCGCGTGTTGCGGGCTTTTGCGCCTGACCGAAAATCCATCCGATGGCAGGTCGCCTCGATCGCGATCACGGACGGCGCTGATTTCGACCCGCTCGGCGACGGACTGGACGTCTACTCGCTTGCGGGCCGGCATGCCCTCGACCTGACCAAACCACCCGGACAGTCGTGGCGCTGGGTGGCGCAAACGGTCGATCCCTGGGCCCACCCCGACGACCCGCGCCTCGGGCATCCGATCTCGCTTTCGCCCGATTCCAGCGCCGCCGCCGCCGGCTCCCCGCTCCCCGTCCCACCGGACGCGCCCGCACTGGCCCATCCACCGCCGGGTGGGGCGATCACGTTTCTTGAAATCGAGGGAAAACGGTTCCTCATCCATCGGACTGGCGACGGGTGGTCGCTCGCCGTCTGGCGCTTGCAAGGCCACATCGCCGTGCCCGGGTTGGTGATTCATGGCGCCGAGGAGCCTCCAAGTTCTTTCGCGCTGCCCGGCCAACGGGCGCGTGGACCGTGGGAGTGGCGTGACACCGATGGCAACGGCCGGGCGGCCCGCGGCGAGCATTTCCCTGTTTCGGGCGGCCGGTTCGCCACCAGCGCGGTCGATGCGGCCGCTGGGATTTGGCGCATCGCCGAGGACCGGACCATTCTCTATTGGCCGCGCCATGGATTCGATGCCCACGGAATTCTCCAATACAACCTAACCCGAGCTCGAGGGGGACGCGCCCCATCGGGATGGGCGAATCTCGTCGATCTCCATTACGACAGCCCGCAGCAATCGCTTTACGTCGCCGGTCAGACGGACGCCGCCGATCCGAAACGACCGAGCACCATGGCCATTGCCCGTCTCGACGCCTGGTCTTCCATCCCCCCCACATCACGCTGGGTGACCCCCATTCAATCAAAGAATCCGCCCGTCTTGCACTCTGCCGGTCACCTCGTTTTCGCCTTGGATCCCGCCACAGCCGTCGTTCATGTCCTCGACGCTGATCGCGGTGCGGTGCTCGGAACACTTGACCCACCCGCTTCCTCCGCATCCATTCCACCGGCCAATCCGGCACGGGCCTTGCGTTCCCTGCGCCGCCAAGATGGCAGTTACCTCGTGCTCATTCAAGATCCCACTTTTCCGCGCGCCTTGGTGTACCACGTGGATGCGAAAAGTGTACAATAATTGACTTGATGAACACCGGTTCCGTGCGATCCACCCGCCAATCTGGTCAGAACAATGGCTTGCCTAGCCTCGAATTGTCACAAGTTTCTTCTCCCGCTCGAGGGAGCCTATACGTATGCGAACTGATGCCATAGCGATTATTGGAATTGGATGCCGATTCCCAGGGGGAGCGAACGACGCCGAGTCGTTCTGGAAACTGCTCGTCGAGGGGCGGGATGTGGTGTGCGACGTCCCGGGAGATCGCTGGAATGTCGAGCGGTTTTACGATGCCGAGCCCGGCGTGGCCGGAAAAACCATCGCCAAACGCGGCGGGTTCATCGACGGACTAGACCAGTTCGACCCGCAATTCTTCGGCATTTCCCCGCGGGAGGCGCCCTACATCGACCCGCAACAGCGACTCCTCTTGGAGACGGCCTGGGAAGCGATCGAGGACGCCGGGGTGGTGCTCGATTTCGACAAAGGCACGGACATCGGGGTGTTCGTCGGGGTGTCCCACAACGATTATCAAAACATCCAGGGTGGCGCGAGCGACCGCGCCGGTATCAGCCCGCATTCGCCAACCGGCAGCGCGCACAGCATTGCCGCCAACCGAATATCGTATTGCCTGAATCTGAAAGGGCCGAGCCTCTCGATGGACACGGCGTGTTCCTCGGCGTTGACCGCAGTGCACATGGCCTGCGAGCAACTTCGCGCCGGTCGCTGCCGGCTGGCCATGGCGGGCGGCGTGACCATCATGATCACGCCGGACGGATTCATCGGGTTTTCCCAAGCGGGCATGCTCTCACCCGACGGACGATGCAAGGCGTTCGACGCCGAGGCCAATGGATTCGTGCGCGGCGAAGGGGCCGGCATGGTGCTGCTCAAGCCGCTCGCCCAGGCGCTGGCCGACGGCGACCCGATTCAAGGGGTCATCCTCGGATCCGCCTTGAACCAGGACGGTCACACCAATGGCATTTCGCTGCCCAGTCCCGAGGCCCAGGCGCAACTGGTGCTGGACGCCTGCGCCGACGCGGGTGTCGATCCACGCGAGATCGGATTTGTCGAGGCGCATGGCACCGGTACGGCCGTGGGCGACCCGATTGAGGCCACGGCGCTTTCCGAGGCCTTGTGCGCCGGGCGTTCCTCCAGCGCGCCCCTGCCGATCGGATCGGTCAAAACGAACGTCGGCCACCTCGAGACGGCGGCTGGGATCGTTGGTTTGGTCAAGGGCCTGCTGGTCCTTAAACACGGACAAATCCCCGCCAGTCTGCACTTTCATAGCCCCAACGAACACATCGACCTCGACGCGCTCAAGCTGCGCATTCCGACGCGGCTCGAGCCATTTCCGGAAGCGCGTGGCCCCCGCTTGGTCGGCGTCAATTCGTTCGGATTCGGCGGCGCCAACGCCCATGTCATTCTGGCTGAGCCCCCGGACCCGAAGCCGGTTCCTCCCGCGGCCATCGACCCCGAGCGGGCCTGGCCCATCGTGATTTCGGCTCGATGCGAATCGGCCCTCAAGGACTCGGCCACGCGGTTGGCGACGTGGGTGGAAGCGCACGAGCAAGGCAACGGCCATTCGCCGCTCCTCCCCGATCTGGCCTTCACGCTCGGAGCCCGGCGGAATCACCATGCCCATCGGTTGTCGCTGACGGCCCGCACCTCGGCCGAAGTCGTGCATGAACTGCGGGCGTTCGTCTCTGAAGAAGGCAGCGCGAAGATCCGCACGTCGTTCACCCCGAGGCCGGAAAATCCGCCGCGCATCGGATTCGTCATGAGCGGTCAGGGGCCTCAGTGGTGGGGCATGGGGCGCGAGTTGATGCGACATGAACCCGTCTTCAAGCAGGCCATCCATGATTGCGCACGGGCCATGGAACCCTGGGCGCGGTTCTCGCTCATTGAGGAGTTGGGTCGCGGCGAAGCCGATTCGCGCCTGATGCAGACCGAAATCGCTCAGCCCGCCATCTTCGCGATGCAGGTGGCTCTCGCCGCCTTGTGGAAAGCGCACGGCGTCACGCCCAGTGCGATTGTCGGCCACAGTGTGGGAGAGATCGCCGCGGCCTGCGTGGCCGGCATCCTCAGCCTCGAGGAAGCCGCCCGGGTCATCGTCCTGCGCGCGCGATTCATGCACGAATGCGCGCGTGGCGAAGGCACCATGCTGGCCATCGGACTTTCGGAGGACGAGGCGCGGCCACTGCTCGCGCGGCATGACCAGACCATCAGCATCGCCGCCTTCAACGGGCCAAAGTCGCTCACACTCTCCGGCCCGCGCATTCCGCTGGAAGCCATTCACGCCGAATTGGAGGCCAAGGGCCACTTCGCGCGGTTCGTCCGCGTCGACCACCCGTTCCACCACGCCTTGATGCAGCCGGCCGCGGACGCGCTCGCCCGCGAGCTCGCGACTCTGTCGCCACGCGACGAAGCCGTGCCATTCTTCAGCACGGTGACCGGCCAACGCTGCGCCGGTCGCGATTGCACCGCGGACCATTGGGCACGCGGCATCCGCCAGGCCGTGCAGTTTGTTCCCGCAGTCAATGCCTTGTCCGACCACGGCGTGGAAGTCTGGCTCGAACTCAGCGCCCACCCCGCGCTGTCTCTCTCCATCCAGGAGTGTCTGGCCGCCCGGAACCAGAAGGCCCCGGTCACCGCCTCCACGCGCCGCGAGCGCGAGCACGATTGTTTCCTCGAAGCGGCGCTCGAGCTTCATCGCGCTGGGGTGACGATCCATTTCGCGGCCATGACGCCGTCGCGCATGCAGCTGCTCACGTTGCCCGCTTACCCATGGCAAAAAAGCCGCTGGTGGCACGAGGCCCCCGAGCTGCGGGATGGCCGCCTCACCCCCGGCGGCAAAGGGCTCTTGGACGCCCGTTTGCCGCGCGCGGTTCCGGTGTGGACGGCCCGACTCGACAGCCGTCACATGGCGTATCTCAAGGATCACAAGGTCGACAGCCATGTTATTTTCCCGGCGGCGGCCTTTGTCGAGATGGTGCTCGAGGCTGGCGTGCAACTCTTCGACGGTCGGGCGTTTGCGATCGAGGACTTTGAAATCCGCAAGCCGCTCATCCTGCCGGAACCACCGAGCGGGATGGTCATGGAGCTGACCTACGAGCCGGCCGAACGCACGTTCACCATTCAAAGCCGCTTCGAACAAGCGGCGAGCTGGTCGGTGCACGTCGTCGGGTCATTGCGCAGCGAACGGGTCGAGTCCGCTTTTGCCGAATCCATCTGGTCTCCGCCCGAACCGACGCTTGAGCCCGAGGGGATCGGTCAGTTCTACGGTCACATGAGCGATCTCGGGCTGCGCTACGGCGAGGAATTCCGCGCGGTTCGCGAACTCTTTGCCGGAGGCGGTGAATCAGCCGGCCGGGTGTCCCTCGGGCCAGTGTCGGAGGCGCGGGCGTCGGAGTACGCGCTGCACCCGGTGCTGCTCGATGCGGCCCTTCACGTCTTTTCCGCCGGGGCGCGCACCGTCGAAGACCGGCGAGCGAAAATGAAGCTGCCCGTCCGCTTCGCCAAAATCCTCTATCTTCGCTCGCCCGGCGCCGCCAGCCGCGTCCGCGCCCGCGTCCTCCATTTCAACGAAGAATTGATCGAAGGTCGCATCGCGCTCTACGATGACGCCGGCCACCCGTGCGTCTTGGTCGACGGATTCCGCGCCGTCAGCCTGACCGCCGCCCGTCGGCCCGGAGCCGCCGGCAGCGGACGCGACCTGGTTTATCATGTCGATTGGGAACGCTCGGCCTTCGCGGCTCCACGATCGGCGGCCAAACCGCTTTCACTCGACCGCTTGCGCGCCGAGGCCCAAATCGCCCTGGAAAGCGTGCTCGGGTTGCGCGGCCGCGCCCGGCTTGAGTCAGTCATGGCAGCGGAGGATGAACTGGCGGCGGCCCAACTGGCGCGCGGCCTGCGGGAAATGGGCGTCGTCGCCCCGGCGGTTTTCTCCGGGGATTCTCTGGGCGTCACGCCGTCGATGCGCACCGTGTTCGACCGCCTGATGGACAAGCTGTGCACCCGCGGCCTGCTCACGCGTCAGGCTGACGATTTCCTGCCCGCCCCTGCTTTCGCCTCGGCCGCTGATTCGGCGACGGCGCTACTCGGGAAGTTCATCGAATCCAACCCCGGCCACTTGCCGGAGGTCATGTTGTGCGCCTCGACCTGTGCCGAGCTGGGGGCGATTCTTCGCGGCGAGAAGGACGCCGTGCAAATCCTCTTCAGCGGACCTGGCGCCGAACTCCTCGAGCATTTTTACGGCGACGGCCTTATGGCCAGCCACTGGATGGCCAGCATCGCCGCCGCGGTAAAGGCTGCCGCGGCACAGTTGCCGGAAGGCCGGGGCCTGCGCATCCTCGAAATCGGCGCCGGCACCGGTGGGCTCGCGGCTCAAGTGCTCCCGGTCCTCGAACGCGGACTGCACCACTATACCTTCACCGATGTGTCCGCCGGATTCTTTCAGGCCGCCGGTCAAAAATTGGCCGCCTTTCCGGAAGTGGAATATAAAGTGTTCGACTTGGAAAAGCCGGGAGCCGACCAGGGGTTTGTGGTGGACTCGTTCGACTTCATCATCGGCACGAATGTCCTGCATGCGGTGGCCGATGTTCGAGCCACTCTGCGCACGCTCCATACCCTGCTCGCACCCGGCGGTACGCTGATGTTCATGGAAGTGGCGACACCCCAGTTGTGGACCGAATCGGTGTTCGGGCTCACCAGCGGATGGTGGCACCTCACCGATCGCGACTTGCGCCCGGAACAACCGTTGCTCCAGCGCCCGCAGTGGGAGGCGGCCTTGCAGGAAGTGGGATTCGCCGAGACCACCTCCCTCCCCGGCCTGCAAGGACCTGACGGGGAAGGCCAGATCGCCGTGCTCGCCCGGAAGTCTGAAACATCAATCGCCCCGCCGGCTTCCGGCGATGCCGAGACCGCGTCACCCGTCGCTCCGGAATTGGCCCCCTCCTGGATCCTCTTCTCCGACGAGTCCGGCGTGGGCAAATCCCTGGCCGAGCGCGTCCGCGCCGCCGGTTCCCGCTGCCGGATCGTCCGCCGCGGCACGGATTTCACCTCGAAAGAAGAAGCCTTCACCCTGCGTCCCGATGAGGCGTCTGATTGGGAGCGGCTGTGGTCCGCGCTGGCGGCGGACTCCCCGCCCCAGCATGTCGTTTATCTGTGGCCGTTGGACGCCTCATTGGAGGCCATCGAGGGCGATGCTCTCATGGGGACCGATGCACTCCTCCACTTCACCCACGCGGTCGAAAAATCACTCTCCGTAACCAAACTGCGCTTTGACCTCGTCACCCGAGGCGCCCAGCCGGCCGGACGATCCATGGGACCGACCGCGGTCGCCCAAGCGCCGGCCATCGGCCTCTTTCGCGTCATCCTCGGCGAACACCCGCACTTTGCCTGCCGCGCCATCGACCTCTCGCCGTCACCCGACCCCGGGGAAATTCAAATGCTGTGGCAGGAACTCGTTTCTCCGAGCGTGGAACGCGAGGTCGCGCTGCGCGGCGATGCCCGCCTCGCTCAACGCCTCACCCGCGGGTTGGCCTCGCTAGACCAACCGCTCGACACGGCCATCCCGATGCGCCTCGAATCCCGCGAACGTGGGCTGCTCGACAGCTTGCGCTTCACCGCCTTCGCCATGCCCGCCTGCGGGCCCGATGAAGTCCTCGTCAAAGTGCAGGCCGGGGGCATGAACTTCCGGGATGTACTCAAAGCCCTCGCCCTCTATCCCGCGGAAACGGAAGACGCCCGAATTTTCGGGGACGAAGTGGCCGGCGAAATCGTGGCCGTCGGACGCGACGTGACTCACGTGGCACCCGGGGACAAGGTATTTGGCTTGGCCGTTTTCGGTCTGGCCACCCACACGCTGGCGCGCGGCGCGGATGTCCTCCCGATCCCGAAAGGCCTGAGCTACGAGGAGGCGGCCACCGTGCCCGTCGTCTTCATGACCGCCTGGCATGCCCTCAAGAATGTCGCAC